>NZ_JTKZ01000177.1:0-2883 GCF_000799035.1 Delftia sp. ZNC0008 | reverse complement strand
CCGCGTAGGTGCTGGGCCTGATGCGCGCCCTGGTCGAGGGCCAGGGCCGCAGCCTCTCGGGCGTGCTGCTGGAATGGGCGGCCGAAAGCGAAATGCCCGGCCGCGCCCCGCCCTCGGCCGCGCGCATCGAGGCCGCTGTGGACCGCTTCGTGACCCGCCATGGCCCCGGCGCCAGCAACGGCCGCCTGGTGATGTCCCGCGCCCTGCAGGACTTCATGGCCCTGGCCCGCGAAACCGGCGTGGCCCTGCCCGCCGACATGGCGCTGCTGCTCAAGGCCCTGATCACGGCCGACCAGGTGCTGCTGCAGCTGGACCCGCAATTCGACGTGGTGCAGACGGCCACGCCCCTGGTCAAGGCCCAGCTGCTGCAGCGCTACTCCCTGCGCAGCCTGGCGCGCCAGCGCCGCGCCGCCATGGCGCAGTGGCTGGAACTGGCCGACGACGCGCCGCACACCCTGCGGCTGGTGATGCAAAGACTGCGCTCGGGCCGGCTGCAGGCCGACCTGGACATACGCCACATCGACCGGCTTTCCCTGGCACTGGAACGCGCCGCTACCCGCCTGGCCCTGGCCGTGGTCTCCGGCGCCTTCATCCTGGGCCTGGCCCCCGGCCTGCTGACCATGGGCCCGCGCCTGTGGGGCATCCCCCTCTTCGCCGCCCTGGGCGTGGCCGGCGCCGCCGCCAGCCTGGCTGTTCTTTTCACCACCATGCGCAGGCAGAAGGCGCTGGATTGATCGCTGGATTGGCGATGAGCAACGCCCAAAGGCACCGCCAGCACACCAGCGCCCAAACCCGCCACGGCCCAACCCAGAGACACCGAGGAAGGGCATACGCCGGCCGCGCCGCCCCGCACCGAGGGTGTCGCCGGCTGCCCGTACGCCCCCTCCGCGAAGCGAGAAGGGGCGCCGTGCAACGGGAAGCGGCGCAGCCGCTCAGGGGGTCAGTCCAATTTGACGCCCGCGCTCTTGATGATCGCCCCCCAGCGCTTGGACTCCGCGCGCGACATGGCCAGGAACTGCTCGGGCGTGCCGGGCAGCGCCTCCATGCCGAAGTCCTGCATGCGCTTGACCACGGCGGGGTTGGCCAGGGCCTTGTTGAGCTCGGCGTTCAGGCGCTGCACCACGGCCGGGGGCATCTTGGCCGGGCCCAGGATGCCCTGGAAGGCATAGACCTCGGTGTCGGGCACGCCGACCTCGGCCAGCGTGGGCAGCTCGGGCAGGCTGGGCACGCGCTTGCCCGTGCCGATGGCCAGGGCGCGCACCTTGCCCGACTGGATCACGGGCAGGCCCGAGGCCAGGTCCAGGAACATGCAGGGCACCTGGCCACCCATCACGTCGGCCAGCGCAGGCGCCGCGCCACGGTAGGGGATGTGCGTCAGGAAGGTGCCCGTGCGGTTCTTGAACATCTCCATGGCCAGGTGGTGGGGCGAGCCGTTGCCGGGCGAGGCGTAGTTGACCTGGCCCGGATGCGCCTTCACGTAGGCCAGGAATTCCTTGAAGGTCTTGGCCTCGAAGTTCGGGTTCACCACCAGCGCCATCGGGAAGCGGCTGATGCCGCCGATGTAGGTGAAGTCCTTTTCGGGGTTGAAGGACAGCTTGCTGAACAGGTGCTCGTTGTAGGCCAGCACGGCGTTGTCGGCCGACATGATGGTGTAGCCGTCGGGCTTGGCCGTGGCCACGATCTGTGCGCCGATGTTGGTGGAGGCGCCGGGGCGGTTGTCCACCACGATGGTCTGGTTCAGCGTCTGGCGCATGGCCTCGGCCACGGTGCGCGCCAGCACGTCGGTGCCGCCGCCGGGCGGATAGGGCACGACCCAGCGGATGTTGCTGGCGGGCCAGTCCTGCGCCTGTGCAAAAGGCGCGGCCATGCCGGCGGATGAGGCCGCCACGGCGGCCAGGAATTGTCTACGGTCCATTGTTGTCTCCTGTGGGATGGGTGTGGATGGGTCCTGGCCGCGCCCTGTTGCTCTTGTTCATGGAGGCGGCGGCCGTGTGTTTCAGGGCGGGCTGGCTGCGGGGAACTCCACGCGCTGCACCTTGAAGCCCTGGGCCGCCAGCAGCGCCGGCAGGCCGTGCGTGCCCACCATGTGCAGGGCGCCCACGGCGGCGAACACGCTGCGGCCGGAACGGATCTGCCGCGCCACTTCGCGCGCCAGGCCGGGGTTGCGGCCATAGACCATGCGGTCGTAGTCGGCGCGCTCGGCGGCATTGGCCATGCAGTCGCACCAGTCGGGCAGGCTCTCCAGCAGGTGGATGCGGCCATCGGCCCAGACGCGTGCGATCAGTCCCAGCTTCTGGGAGGCGATGCCGCTTTCCAGCTGGCGCAGGCCGGACGCCACCGTCTCGGCCACGCGCGCGGGGTCGTCCGAGACCAGTTCGCGCAATTGCAGCTCGGGCGTCTCCAGGGACAGCACGGGCTTGTCCAGAGCGCGTGCCATCCCGGCCAGAGAGAAATCGATGCCATAGGACGCGTCCAGCCCCTCGCTGCGGCCGGCCAGCGACAACAGGGAGATCACCTGGGCGTCGGGGCGCAGCAGGGCCAGCTCGGGGCCGGCGCAGGCCAGGCGCCTTTGCTCCTCAAGCCGGCGCTGGAGATCGCCGCGCAGCGGCGGCGCTTCGGGCCGCGCCTGCATGCCTGCGAACAGGACCTTCATGACCTCGGGATCGAGGATGTTCAGCTCCAGCGCCAGGCTGTCGGAGGCGCGCAGCGCGTCCGCCACCGTGGGGCCGGGCACGCTCCAGTCGAGCTTGGCCGCATGCATGGTGCCGTAGAGCCAGCTGGTGCGGCCCCGGTGCTCGATGCGCCAAAGCAGCCCACGGTCCTGCGCCTTGCGCTGCATGGCGCGGATCTCGTCCGGGCCGGGCATGCGCGCCTCGGACGCGG
>NZ_JTKZ01000436.1:0-210 GCF_000799035.1 Delftia sp. ZNC0008 | reverse complement strand
CCGCGTAGCAGCCGCACGCTGGCATCGGCCGCGCGCAGCGAGAAATAGGTCTGCGTGATCGATGCCTGGGCCGACAGGCGCGCGGCGGCCAGGTCGTCGCTGCTGGCCTGGGCGCTGGCCTGGCTGGCGCTGACCGTGCCCGACACGCGGCCCCACAGGTCCAGTTCCCAGCTGGCGTTGAGGCCAAGCGAGTAGTTGGTCGAGACGCGG
>NZ_JTKZ01000929.1:0-326 GCF_000799035.1 Delftia sp. ZNC0008 | reverse complement strand
GCTCAGTTGCGCGCCCTTGGGACGGCCCGTGGAGCCCGAGGTGTAGATCACATAGGCCAGGCTGTCCGGGTTCACATCGACCTGCGGATCGGTATCGGGTTCGCCCGACAGGTCCAGCATGTCGATCTCCAGCACCTGCAGCGCAGCAGCGCCGGGAATGCGCTCGCGCAGCGCAGCCTGCGTCAGCACCAGGGCAATGCCGCTGTCCTCGACCATGTGCGCCAGCCGGTCGGCCGGGTAATCCGGGTCCAGCGGCACATAGGCGCCACCAGCCTTGAGGATGGCCAGCAGGCCCACCACCATCTCCACCGAGCGCTGCAACGCGG
>NZ_JTKZ01000797.1:0-2052 GCF_000799035.1 Delftia sp. ZNC0008 | reverse complement strand
CTCGGCTCAACCGCCCCAGATTGGCCAGCGCGCGCTTGAGATCCGGCGGGCTCAGATAGGGCAGCACGCCCTGGCAGATCACCAGATCGAAGGGCTCTGCAGGATCATGCGCCGCATAGTCCACCACCGAGCCGCGCTCCCAGCCGAAGCGCCCGCACAGGTACTCGCTGAACTCCACGCCGTGGTAGCTGGCACCGGGGAAGTGGCGCTGCACCGCCTCGCGCCACAGACCGATGCCGCAGCCCACATCCAGCACGCGGCGCACCGGCACCCGCACATAGTTCAGATAGGAACACACGAAAGCGCCCAGCCGGTTCACATGCTCGGTGTCGACCACACTGGTCTTCTTGTCGAAGTAGTAGCGCTGGTAGTACGCCTCGTCGAACCACTGGTCACTTGCTGATTGCACGCATTCTCCTTGGGGGTGAGCGCCCGGTGGGCGCGTTCGGGCGGGAGTATGGCGCAGAGGGGTTTGTATATGCCGGGATGCGGTATTCGCTCAGGCCTTCGGCGGCCGATGCAACAGACACAGCTTGTTGCCATCCAGATCCCGCACATAGGCCAAGTACAGCCGGCCACCGGGCGAAGCCTCGCGCCAGCCGGGCGGATCCTCGCAGGTCACGCCCCCGGCTGCCACGGCGGCGGCATGGGCCGCGTCGGCCTGCTCGGGCGACTGCGTCGCAAAGCCGATGGTCGCGCCATTGCCGTGGCAGGCGGCCTCGCCGTTGATCGGTGTGGAAATGGCAAACGTGCCGCCCGCGCTGCGGTAGAAATAGCGGTTCTTGTTGGCCATGCCCGGCGCAATGCCGAGCGCGCCCAGGAATGCGTCGTAGAACTGCTTGGATTTTTCGAGGTCGTTGACCCCGACCATGACGTGGCTGAACATGCCTGTGTCTCCTTGGTTGATGCGAACCGGGATGTTAGCTGCGGCAAGCCGTCCTGCTGTCACCCATGCGCGCCAGCGACCATACTGTCGCCCCCGCCAGAGCCGGCGGACATTGGACCGATACCGCGATACCGAAACCATGCGCCTTCTTCACACTTCCGACTGGCATCTGGGCCAGCACTTCATGGGCAAGAGCCGCCAGGCAGAGCACGCTGCGCTCATCGACTGGCTGCTGGAGCAGGTCGATGCCCAGGCGGTGGATGCCGTGCTCATCGCGGGCGATATCTTCGACACCGGCGCGCCGCCCAGCTATGCGCGCGAGCTGTACAGCCAGCTCGTGGTGCGCCTGCACGCGGCGGGCGTGGCCCTGCTGCTGCTGGGCGGCAACCATGACTCCGTGGCCACGCTGGCGGAGAACCGCGAGCTGCTGGCCTGCCTGGACACCACCGTGGTTGCCGCCGTGGGCGAGACGGCCAGCCACGTGGTGGAGTTGCCGCTGCGGCGCCGGCCGGGCCAGCCTGCCATGCCTGGCTGCATCGTCTGCGCCCTGCCCTTCATGCGCCCGCGCGACGTGATGCTGAGCCAGGCGGGCCAAAGCGCCGAGCAAAAACAGCAGGCGCTGCAGGCCGCCATCGAGGCCTGCTACCGCAACGTGCACGACGCCGCCATCGCTCGCCGTGATGCGCTGGCCGCCACACGCGGCGAGCGCCTGCCCATCGTCGCCACGGGCCACCTCACCACCGTGGGCGCCAGCAGCAGCGAGTCCGTGCGCGAAATCTATGTGGGCTCGCTGGACGCCTTCCCCACCTCGGCCTTTCCGCCCGCCGACTACGTGGCCCTGGGCCACATCCACCAGCCGCAGAAAGTGGGCGGCCTGGAGCACATCCGCTACAGCGGCTCGCCCATTGCGCTGAGCTTTGACGAGGTCCGCCAGTCCAAGCAGATGCTGCTGGTGGACCTGGGCCCCGAAGGGCTGCAGGCCGTCACGCCGCTGCCCGTTCCCTGCTTTCAGCCCATGGCCTCGGTGGCAGGCAGCCTGACCGCCTTGCCGGATCTGATGCGCGCCGCCGCCCAGGCCGGCAGCCCTGCACGGCCCGTGTGGTTGGAGGTGGTGGTGGAGCAGGACGACTACCTGCTCCAGCTTACCGACCGCGTGCAGGACGCGG
>NZ_JTKZ01000617.1:0-6393 GCF_000799035.1 Delftia sp. ZNC0008 | reverse complement strand
AGCCGCGCCAGGCGGGCGGCCGCGGCCAGGGCCTGCTCGCGCAGGGCCTCGTCGTCCACGCAGGCCCAGACCAGGCCCCAGTCGGCGGCCTGCTGCGCGCCCAGCCTGTCGCCCAGCAGGGACAGGCCCATGGCGCGCGCACGGCCCAGCCGGCGTTCGATGAACCAGGTGGTGCCCAGGTCCGGCACGATGCCAAGGCGCGGCAGGAAAGGCAGGTAGAAGTAGGCCGAGCGCGCCGCCAGCGCCACATCGCCGGCCAGGGCCAGGCCCACGCCGGCCCCGGCTGCCGCGCCGTTGATGGCGCAGACCACGGGCACGGGCAACTGCTGCAGGTCCAGGATGAGGCGGTTGGACAGCTGCTGCATGTTGTCGGCCGTCTGCGCGCCCAGCGTGCGGCCATCGGCCTGGGCCCCGCCTTGTGCCCCACCTTGTGCCCCGCCTTGTGAGCCGCCCATGGACGACAGGTCCGCGCCCACGCAAAAGCCCCGGCCCTCGGCGGTGAGCACCAGGGCGCGGAGGGAGGTGTCCTCGCGCACCTCGGCCAGCAGTTCGCGCAGCCGCAGCTGCAAGGGCCTGCCCAGCGGATTCATGCGGGCGCTGTCCTGGAGGACGATGAGTGCGATCTCGCCGTTGTTGCCGCTGTCGCCGTTGTTGCCGTGGCGTTCCATGCGGACGGCCTGACTGGAATTCATGGGGGACTCCTGTGGGTGGGGATGGAAAGTCAGGTGCGCGGCCGCTGCCGGGGCAGGTGCAGGCCCGGCCGGCCCGGTCGGCCCAGTCGGTGCAGCAGGCCCATCACGCCGCCGGGCATGGCGAACATGAAGACGATGAGCACGGTGCCGTAGACGGCCCAGGGCGCGGCCTTGGACACCTGCTCGGCCAGCCCCGGGATGAACATGATGAACAGGGCGCCGAACAGCGCGCCCCACAGCGTTCCCACTCCGCCCACCACCACGCCCACCAGCAGCGAAATCGACAGGAACATGGTGAAGGAGTCGGGCGCCACGAACTGCACGGCAATGGCCGACAGCGCGCCGCCCACGCCCGTGTAGCCGGCCGAAATCGCAAAGGCCATGGACTTGCAGTGCGCGTTGTCCACGCCCATGGCCTCGGCCGCCATGGCATGGTCGCGGATGGCGCGCAGCGCCAGGCCGCTGCCGCTGTCTATGAGGTTGCGCGCCATCCAGAACAGCAGGGCCGCCACGGCCAATGCATAGAGGTAGAACCACTGGTCGGCATCCAGCGGCAGGCCCCAGGGCGCCTCGGGCTTGGTCAGCACGATGCCGCCCACGCCGCCGGTCCAGGCCTCCAGGTGGCGGTACTTGAGCAGCTGGGGCATGGCCACGCCCAGCGCAAAGGTGGCCAGCGCCAGGTACAGCCCTTCCAGCCTGAGCGCGGGCCGCCCGAACAGGTAGCCCGCCGCCAGGCTCACCAGGCCCGCTGCAGGCACGGCCAGCCAGTAGACCAGGCCCGCGCGGTCCATCAGGATGCCGGCCGCATAGGCGCCTATGGCGAAGAAGGCGCCATGGCCCAGCGAGATCTGGCCGCTGTAGCCCGTGAGGATGTTCAGCCCCACCAGGGCCACGGCATAGGCCAGCACCATGGTGGCCTGGAACAGCTGGTAGCCCTTGGCCACGAAGACCAGCGAGCAGGCCGCCAGCGCCAGCGCCGCGATCAGTACCGTTCCGAGGGGCAGGGGGCGGCGCGCGCTGGTGGCGTCGACCAGTGCGTCAGACGAGGAGGCGGATCGTGTGGACATCATTGTTCTCCAGGGCGTTGGGCACAAAACTGGCGTGGCCCAAAAGCGAGGGTGTCGTCCCCCTCCCGCGTAGCGAAAGAGGGGGCGCCGTGCAACGGGAAGCGGCGTAGCCGCTCAGGGAGGGCATTGTTCAAACCCTCCTGACGACTTTGCGGCCCATCAGCCCGGCCGGCCGCACGATGAGCACGCCCACGATCAGCACCAGGGCCACAGAAAGCTTGAGTTCGGTGCCAACGACGTAGCTGCCCACCAGGTTTTCCAGCACGCCCACGATGAAGCCGCCCAGCACGGCGCCCGCGGGGCTGTCGATGCCGCCCAGCAGCGCGCCCGCAAAGGCATACAGCAGCACGCCGCTCATCATGTGCGGATCAAGGAAAACCACGGGCGCCACCATCATCCCGGCCACCGCGCCGATGGCGCCGGCCAGGCCCCAGCCCAGCATCAGCATGCGCCCCACGGAGATGCCCACCAGGCGCGAGGAGGCCGGGTTCTGCGCGGCCGCGCGCATGGCCAGCCCCAGCGGCGTGAGCCGGAAGAAGGCAAACAGCAGGGCCACGATGGACAGCGCCACGAAGATGGTGCCCACCTCATGGGCCGACATCAGGGCGCTGCCATACCAGGCGTCGGCCGGGAACGGGCTGGGGAACTCCTTGATGGTGTAGCCGAAGATCCAGCCGGCCAGGCTGTGGAAGACGATCAGCAGGCCGATGAAGACCACCACCTGGGCCAGGTCCGCCGCCTTGTGCATGGGGCGGATGATGGCGAACTCCACGGCCGCGCCCAGCACGAAGGACAGCGCCACCGTGGCCAGGAAGGCCCACCAGTACGGCAGCCCCGCCTGCAGCAGCGCCCAGGCGATGAAGGTGGAGAACATGGCCATCTCGCCCTGCGCGAAATTGATGTGGTGCGTGGCCTGGTAGATCATGACCAGGGCCAGCGCCACGGTGGCGTAGATACCGCCCGTGGCCAGGCCGGCCAGCAACTGGTGGATGAAGGCGTCCATGGCCGCTACTCCCCGAGATAGGCCTGGCGCACCGCATCGTTGCGGCGCATGGCTTCGCTGGGGCCGTGCAGCACGATGCGACCGGTCTCCAGCAGGTAGGCGCTGTGCGCCAGCTCCAGCGCCAGGCGCGCGTTCTGCTCCACCAGCAGGATGGTCATGCCCTGCTCGGCGTTGATGCGCCGCAGGATGCCGAAGATGTCGCGCACCACCAGCGGCGCCAGGCCGAAGGAGGGCTCGTCCAGCAGCAGCAGGCGCGGGCGGCCCATGAGGGCGCGGGCAATGGCCAGCATCTGCTGCTCGCCGCCCGACAGCGTGCCGGCCTGCTGGGCGCGGCGCTCGCGCAGGCGGGGGAAGTAGCCGAACATGCGCTCCATATCGCCGCCCACGTCGGCACGGGCAGCGCGCGTGGGCCGGGCCTGCGCGCCCAGGCGCAGGTTCTCCTCGGCGCTGAGCTGGGCGAAGGTGCCGCGCCCGTCGGGCACATGGCCCACGCCCTGGCGCGCGATGCGCTCGGTGCTGTGCCGGTCTATGCGTTCGCCGGCCAGGCGCACCTCGCCGCGCGTGTCCACGAGGTGGCGGCAGATGGCGCGCAGCGTGGTGGTCTTGCCCGCGCCATTGGCGCCCAGCAGGGCCGTGACGCGGCCTTCGGCCAGGTCCATGTCGATGCCGTCCAGCACGCGCACCGACCCGTAGGCCGCATGCAGTCCGCGGATTTCAAGCAGTGCCGGCATGCGCCACCTCCCTGTCCTGATCCTGCGGCTGCATGTCCGAACCCAGGTAGGCGCGGATGACTTCGGCATGGGCGCGGACCTCGCCCGGTGTGCCCTCGGCGATCTTGCGGCCGAAGTTCAGCGCCACGACCTTGTCGCTCACGCGCATGACCAGGCCCATGTGGTGCTCCACCAGCAGCACGGTCAGCCCCAGCCGGTCGCGCAGCGACAGGATCAGGTCGCCCAGGCCGGCCAGCTCCTCATGGTTGAGGCCGCAGGCCGGCTCGTCCAGCAGCAGCAACTGCGGGCGGCAGGCCAGGGCGCGCGCCAGCTCCACGCGCTTTTGCGTGCCGAAGGGCAGGTCGGCCACGCGGCGCTCTGCCACGCCCGTCAGCTCCAGCAGGGCCATCAGCGATTGCGCCTGGGCGCGGGCTTCTTCCTCGCGCCGGCGCACGCCGGGCAGGCGCAGGGCGTCGCGCACAAAGCCGGCGTGCTGGTGGCTGTGCGTGCCCAGGCGCACGTTGTCGGCCACCGTCATGCTGGAAAACAGGGCCAGGTTCTGGAAGGTGCGGCCCATGCCCAGCGCGGCCATGCGGTGGCGCGCCAGCGTGGCCAGCGGCTGGCCGCGAAAGCGGATGTGGCCGGCCTGCCAGGCATACAGCCGCGACAGGCAGTTGAACAGGCTGCTCTTGCCCGCACCGTTGGGGCCGATGAGGCCGCAGATCTGGCCTGCCGCAACATCGAAACTCACGCCGTCCAGCGCGACGATGCCGCCGAAGCGCAGCGAAACGCCTTCGATGCGCAGCAGGGGCTGCGAGTCCTGGCTCATGGCTTTCCCTCCCCCGATGGTGGGCGACCGGCGCGGGCCGCGCCGGCCGCACGGTGGCATGGCGGCGCCTACAGGCGCTCGATGATGGTGACGTTGGCCATGCCGCCGCCCTCGCACATGGTCTGCAGGCCGTAGCGCCCGCCGCGCGCATGCAGGGCGTGGATCAGCGTGGCCATGAGCTTGGTGCCCGAGGCGCCCAGCGGATGGCCCAGCGCAATGGCGCCGCCGTTGACGTTGAGCCGCGCCGGATCGGCGCCCGTGGCCTGCAGCCAGGCCAGGGGCACGGGGGCAAAGGCCTCGTTGACTTCGTACAGGTCGATGTCGGAGATGCGCATGCCGGCCTTCTTCAGCGCGGCCTGGGTGGCGGGGATGGGGGCCTCCAGCATGATCACGGGGTCATGCCCGAGCAGGCTCATGTGGTGGATGCGCGCCAGCGGCTGCACGCCCAGGGCCTTGAGGCCGCGCTCGCTGACCACCATGACGCCGCTGGCGCCATCGCAGATCTGGCTGGCCGTGGCGGCGGTCACGCAGCCGCCTTCGCGGATGGTCTTGACGCCGGCAATGCCCTCCAGCGTGGCGTTGAAGCGTATGCCTTCATCCACCGTGTGCGGCTGGCCTTCCCCCTCGGTACCGCCTTCGGCGCTGCGCGCCTGCACGGCCAGGATCTCGCGGTCGAAGCGGCCCTCGCGCGCGGCCTGCACGGCGCGCTCATGGCTTTGCAGCGCATAGGCGTCCAGCTGGTCCTTGGCCAGGCCGTACTTGCCGGCCATCATCTCGGCGCCCATGAACTGGGTGAACTCCACGCCCGGATAGCGCTGCTGCATGGCCGGGCTCATGTACACGCCCAGGCCGGACTTGGCGGGCAGGGCGTTGGGCGTGCCCATGGGCACGCGCGACATGCTCTCCACGCCTGCGGCGATCACCATGTCCATGCTGCCCGACATCACGGCCTGGGCCGCGAAATGCAGGGCCTGCTGGGACGACCCGCACTGCCGGTCCACCGTGGTGCCCGGCACGGACTCGGGCAGGGACGAGGCCAGCACCGCGTTGCGCGCCACGTTCGTCGCCTGCTGGCCGACCTGGCTGACGCAGCCCATGATCACGTCCTCGACCTGGGCCGGGTCGGCCTGGCTGCGGCGCACCAGCTCGTCCAGCACCTGGGCCGCGAGATCGGCCGGATGCCAGCCCGAGAGCTTTCCGCCGCGCTTGCCGCCTGCCGTGCGCGTGGCGGCAACGATGTATGCCTGTGCCATGGATATGTCTCCTGTTCCTGTATTCCTGGGGGGATGGTGGCCCGGCCGGCGCGGGCCGGGCATCGTCGCAAGCGACGATTCCGGCCAGGGAAAACGCGGGGACGGTTAGTGGCTGGGCGGTGCGCCTAGCGCGGCGCCATGCGGATGGCGCCGTCCAGGCGCACGCACTCGCCGTTGAAGTAGCCGTTGGTGATCATGGTCTCGGCCAGGTGGGCGTATTCGTCGGGCTGGCCCAGTCGCTTGGGGAAGGGCACGGAGGCGGCCAGCGCCGCCTTCACGTTGTCGGGCGCGCCCTGCAGCAGCGGCGTGTCGAAGATGCCGGGCAGGATGGTGTTCACGCGGATGCCCTCGCCCATGAGGTCGCGCGCGATGGGCAGGGTCATGCCCGTGATGCCGGCCTTGCTGGCCGAGTAGCTGGCCTGGCCCATCTGCCCGTCCTGCGCCGCCACCGAGGCCGTGTTGACGATGGCGCCGCGCTCGCCGTCGGCCAGCGGCTCCAGCGTGAGCATGCCCGCCGCCGACTTGGCGATGCAGCGGAAGGTGCCCACCAGGTTGATCTGGATGATGCGGTCGAAATTGGCCACGGGCAGGTGCCGGATCTCGCCCGTGGCCTTGTCGCGGCTGGCCGTCTTGACGGCATTGCCCGTGCCCGCGCAGTTGACCAGGATGCGCTCCTGCCCGTGGGCCGCGCGGGCCTGGGCAAAGCCCGCGTCCACGCTGGCCTCGTCGGTCACGTCCACGCGGCAGAACAGGCCGCCTGTCTCGCGCGCCAGCGCCTGCCCGGCCGTCTCGTTGAGGTCGAACAGGGCGACGCGCACGCCCCTGGCGGCCAAGCGGCG
>NZ_JTKZ01000676.1:0-6954 GCF_000799035.1 Delftia sp. ZNC0008 | reverse complement strand
CGCCACCAGCAGCGCACCCTGCACGCGGGCGCTGGCCTCGGGCCCCATGTGCGCGGCCGTGATGCAGCCCAGGCTGTGGGCGGCCAGCACCACGGGCTCGGGCCGGGACAGCACCAGTTGCTCCAGCGCGGCCACCCAGGGTTCGCGGTGCGGCACGAGCCAGTCGTCCTGTTCCACCCGCTCGGCATGCGGCAGCTGCTGTGCCCACAGGCTTTGCCAGTGGTCAGGGCCGGAGTTGCGCCAGCCGGGCACGATGATGATGCGGTGGGGATTCATGGGTTCTCCTGGACTGTCCATTGCTGGACATGGGCCCCGATTGTGGAGAACGCCGCCGACGATCCCAACGAACGATTTGTTGTTTTCTTATGGCGTGGCGGGGTGCAGCCTCAGCGCACCGCCGGCTCGCGCGTGGCGTGGCTGTTTCGCCCCGGCACGGTCTCTCCCAGGAAGTCCAGGAAATGCCGCACGGCCGGCGCCAGGCCGCGCCGCGAGGGGAAGACCGCATGCACGATGCCCTGCGGCGGCTCCCAGCCCGGCAGCAGATGGACCAGCCGGCCTTCGGCCAGTTCCTCATGGCACATGTAGTCGGGCAGCCAGCACATGCCGCTGCCGGCCAGCGCCGCGAATTTCAGCGTCAGCAGGTCATCCACCACGTAGCGCGGCTGCAGTTGCAGGCGTTGCTCGCGGCCTTCGGGGCCGACCAGCAGCAGGCTGGACTGGCCATCCACCGCCGACATGGACATGCTGTCCAGGTGCTGCAGGTCGGCCAGTGCACGCGGCGTGCCCTGGCGCTCCAGCAGCTCCGGGCTGGCAACGAGGATCTGGCGCGCCACATCCAGCCGCTTGACGACCATGGAGCCGCTGTCCTCCAGGCTGGGGCGCACGCGCAGCGCCACGTCGATGCCCTCCTCCACCAGGTTCACGGGCCGGTTGGTCACCTGCATCTCCACATGCACCAGCGGGCAGCGCTGCAGGAACTGGGGCATGAGCTCGCCCAGCACGGTCTGGGCCAGGGTGACGGGGCAGCTCACGCGGATGGTGCCGCGCGGCTCGGTCTGCACCTCGGCCACGGTGTCGGCGGCGGCCAGGGCCGCATCGCGCATGGCCTGGCAATGGCGCAGATAGGCCTCGCCCACCTGGGTCAGCGAGAGCTTGCGCGTGGTGCGCTGAAGCAGGCGCACTCCGAGCCGGGCCTCCAGTTCGGCCACGCGCCGCGACAGCCTGGACTTGGGTATGCCCAGCGCCCGCCCGGCAGAGGCGAAGCCGCCGCGCTCCACGACCTCGGCGAAGTACAGCATGTCGTTGAGATCCATCATGTCGCTCGTCCCTCCCTGTGCTCATTGGCTGCAAATTCAGGACAATCTATCGCAATTTCTGCGGCTTATCAAAGACTCTGTCCAAATTCACAATTGATCCCATCGTCGGCCCTACAAGCTTTCCCGAATGGCCGATCCCAACCGCGATCCCAACCGACATCCCAGGAGCTTTTCCATGCAAGTGCTGCACATCGACTCTTCCATCACCGGCGCCGCTTCGGTGTCCCGACAGCTGACCGCCCAGACCGTGGCTGCCCTGGTCGCCGCCAACCCCGGCGCCAAGGTCGAGTACCTGGATCTGGCCGTGAACGCCCCCGACCACCTGAACGCAGTGTCCATGGGCTTTCGCACCGGCCAGGCCGCCACGACGGAAGCCGAGCGCGCACAGAACGCCATCTCCGAAGCCCTGGTGAGCCAGTTCCTGGCGGCCGATGTGGTCGTGGTCGGCGCTCCGTTCTACAACTTCACCATCTCCAGCCAGCTCAAGGCCTGGATCGACCGCATCGCCCAGGGCGGCCGCACCTTCCGCTACACCGCAGCCGGCCCCGAAGGCCTGGCCAAGGGCAAGAAGGTCATCGTGGCCTCCACGCGCGGCGGTGTGTACTCCACCAGCGAAATGGGCCAGGCCCTGGAGCACCAGGAAAGCTACCTGAAGACGGTGTTCGGCTTCCTGGGCATCACCGATGTGAGCATCGTGCGCGCAGAAGGCGTGGCCATGGGCGATGAGTCCAAGGCCAAGGCCCTGGAATCGGCCCGCAACGACATCGTGCGTGCAGCGGCTGCCGCCAATCAGGAAGCGGCCATCGCCGCCTGATTGCGGATCGCGGTCAGCCGAGGGCTGTACGCCCAAAGAACAAGCGCCTGGGTTTCGGCCCCGGCGCTTTTTCTTTGGACGGCGCCCGAGAGCGACCGGCCCCGGGCAGCCCGGATTGCTCCCGATGGACTGGTGCGAATAAAAGAGGTATCCGCCCTAGCGCCTCCTTTGAAAAATGCAATGCGCTGCGCGCTTTTACAGACACACGAAGCTGTTAGGCTGAACCATCACCGCCATATTCGCGGCTTTGTCCGACACGAACCGACTGCATTTCAGAAAGCCGGCGGACCTGCCGATATCCAGGCAGCCTCATTGCATTCACTGCCTTCCATCCATGCCAGCCACAAGTCCCCGCCCCCATGTCCGGCCCCGCGGCCCTGTCCATGCCCGCCCTCCGTCCGATGAAAACCTGGTGATCACGGTGATCGCCGTGTCCCTGCTGGCCATCACCGTGGTGGGCATTGGTGTCTACCAGTTCCTGCAGTACCAGCGCGAGCAGGATCAGGAGCAGCTCAATTCCCGCGTGTACCGCAGCTATGTGCGCAACACCGACGAGGCACCTGCGCCCGAGGAGCCCGATCAGCCCGCCGCAGCGCCCACCCCCGCCAAGCCCAGCCAGCGGCAGCTGAACCAGGAAATGACGCGCAAGCTGCTGGCCCATCCCGGCGTGACGCCCGGTGCCGGCTTTTCGGCGCCCGGTGTCAAGTCGACCGGCGTGGTGATCATCGACGCCATCGACCAGGCCCAGGCGCGCGAGAAGGCGTCGTCCGCCGCGCGCCCTGCTGCGGCGATTGCCAACCCGTCTCCCGCTTCCTGACGCGTCCTGACCTCTGCGCTCACAGGAGCTGCAACGCAAAAGCCCGGCATTGCCGGGCTTTTTTGTGTCTTGAGCGGCCTTGCCGCACCGCTCACTGGTGCTTGCGCGCCCAGGCCGCGAACTTCTGCACGAAGCCGTTCACGAAGTCGCGGCTGCCGGCGCCAATGGAGCCGTCTTCGGCAAACAGGCCGTCCTTGGCCTGGATGAAGATTTCGGGCTGGGCCAGCGTGGGCATGTCCAGGTAGGCCAGCACATTGCGCAGGTGCTGCTGCGCCAGCGCCGTGCCGATGGCACCCACGGAGACGCCGGCCACGGCAGCGGGCTTGCCGGCCCAGACGCTCTTGCCGTAGGGGCGCGAGCCCTGGTCCAGCGCGTTCTTGAGCACGCCGGGAATCGAGCGGTTGTACTCGGGCGTCAGGAACAGCACGGCCTGGGCCGACTGGATCTGGGCGCGGAACTGCTTGACCACGTCCACCTCATTGCCGTCATGGTCCTGGTTGTACAGCGGCAGGGCATCGATGGCGACCTGCTCGAAGACCAGGCCTTCGGGTGCCAGGCGCGCAATGGCGTCGGCGAATTTGCGGTTGAAGGAATCCTTGCGCAGGCTGCCCACGATGACAGCGACCTTGATCTGGCTCATGCATTGCTCCTGGAGGAAGTGGCGAAAAACGGGTGGGAGGCGTACCTCCCGCAGGCAGCCATTATGTGGCTGCCTGCACGGCGCTTACTGTAGGAAAGTGGGCTTGGCATAGCCCTGGAACTTGCTGTCCACCACGGCCTTGAACTCCGCCGAACGGTAGACCTCGGCCAGGTCCTTGGCCCATGCCGCGCCCTGGTCCTTCTTCTTGATGGCCACGACGTTCAGGTAGTGGTCGGGGGTCTTTTCCAGCGAGACGGCCTCGGTCAGCTTCAGGCCCGAGGAGATGGCGAAGTTGCCGTTGATGATGGCGTATTCGGTATCGCCCAGCGAGCGCGGCAGCTGCGCGGCTTCCAGCGGGATGAACTTGAGCTTGCGCGGGTTCTCGGCCAGGTCCTTTTCGGACACGCGCAGCGGGTCGATGCCGGGCTTGGCCTTGATCAGGCCGGCCTGCTCCAGCAGCACCAGCGCGCGGGCCAGGTTGCTCGGGTCGTTGGGCAGGGTCACGCGGTCGCCTTCCTTGGCCTCGGCCAGGGTCTTGCGGGTCTTGGAGTACACGCCCAGGGGGGCAATGGGGCCTTGCACCAGTTCCACCAGGTCCAGCTTCTGGTCGGCCGCGAACTTCTGCAGGTAGACACGGTGCTGGAAGAAGTTGGCATCCAGCGAGCCCTGGGCCAGCGCCAGGTTGGGCTGCACGTAGTCGTTGAACTCCACCAGCTTGACCTGGTAGCCCTTCTTTTGCAGCAGCGGCACGATGCCCTGCTTGAGCTGGTCGATGTTGGAGCCTGCCGTGCCGCCGATCACCAGCTGCTTCTTGTCGGCCTGGGCATGGGCGGGCAGCGCCAGCACGCTGACGGCGGCAAGGGCGGCGGCCGAGGCCAGCAGGTGGCGGCGCACGAAGGAAAGGGATGCGGTCATGTCGGAATCCTTTTTTTGGGAGGGAGCGGGAAGAAAGAAGAAAGCGGGTCTGGACAGCGCGCTCAGCCGCGCTTGTCCAGGCGGCGGGCCGCCGTGTTGCCCACGAACTGGATGACCTGGACCATGGCCACGAGGATGGTCACGGTGAGCACCATCACATCGGTCTGGAAGCGGTAGTAGCCGTAGCGGATGGCCAGATCGCCAATGCCGCCGCCGCCCACCACGCCGGCAATGGCCGAGTACGACAGAAAGCTCACGGCCAGCACGGTCAGCGCCAGCACCAGGCCCGAACGCGCCTCGACGATGAGCACGCGCCAGACGATCTGCAGCTCCGAGGCGCCCATGGCGTGCGCGGCCTCGATCACGCCGCGCGGCACGTCGCGCAGGCACTGGTCCACCAGGCGTGCCAGGTAGGGAATGGCCGCCACGGACAGCGGCACGGCCGCAGCCAGTGGGCCGATGGAGGTGCCGGCCAGCCAGCGCGTGAAGGGCACCAGCGCGACCAGCAAGATGATGAAGGGGAAGGACCGCACGGTATTGACCGTCCAGTTCAGCACGGCAAAGGCCGGGCGGTTGTCCAGCGACTGGCCGGGGCCCAGCAGGAACAGCAGCACGCCCAGCGGGCCGCCGATCAGCACGGCGGCCGACAGGCCGATGCCCAGCATCAAAAGGGTCTGGCCCATGGCCAGCCACAGCTCGGGCAGGATTTCGACGATGTTTTCAGACATGGGAATGCGGAAGCTAAAAGAAGAGGAAAACGGGACCGGGCGAAAGCCCGTCAGTGCTCGGAGCCGCCCACGGCGCGCAGCACCACGGGGCGGGTGGCGCCGCGCTCGCGCAGGGCCTTGTCGGCACGCTCCACGCGCAGGGCCTCAAGTTCGCTGCCCAGCAGCGTGGCGCGCTGCGGCGCCTCGTAGGCACGGCCCTGCGGCAGGGCGGGCAGCGTGAAGCGTTCGGCCACCTGGCCCTGCTCGATGATGGCCACCTCGCTGCACAGCGCATCGACCACGGCCAGCTCGTGCGTGACGATGACGATGGTCACGCCCAGGCGGCTGTTGATGTCCGCCAGCGTGGCCAGGATGGAGCGCGTGGTCTCGCTGTCCAGCGCCGAGGTGGGCTCGTCGCACAGCAGCACCTGCGGGCGCGGCGCCAGGGCACGCGCAATCGCCACGCGCTGCTTCTGACCTCCGGACAGTTGGGCCGGATAGCTGCCGGCCTTGTCGGCCAGGCCCACGATGTCCAGGCATTCGCGCACGCGCTGCTCGATCTGGGCGCGCGAGTGGCCGCCATGGATGCGCAGCGGAAAGGCCACGTTCTCGAACACGCTGGCGTTCTGCAGCAGGTTGAACTGCTGAAAAATCATGCCGATGTTCTGGCGCGCCTCGCGCAGCGCGCGGCGGCCCAGATCGGTCAGGCGCTGGCCTGCCACCACCACCTCGCCGCTGTCGGGACGCTCGAGCAGGTTGATCAGGCGCAGCAGCGTGGACTTGCCCGCACCGCTCTTGCCGATCAGGCCGAAGACCGTGCCCTGGCCGATGTCCAGTGATACCGAACGCACGGCATCGAAGTGCTTGCCATCGGCTGTTACAAATTTCTTTTGCAGGTCGCGCAGGCGGATCAGCGCGTTTTCCGGGGCCAAATGGGCGGTCTGGACGGTCATGGAGTCTCGGTTCGGCAGTGAAAACGGTCCTGGGATCGGCAACGGCAGCCTTTGCACCGCCATCTCCAGGCAATGGCGCGCAATTTCCGGGCCCTGTGCTGCGCAGTTGGACGCAGTTGCAAGCCGATGGGCATGCGTTGTCTTGCGTCGTCGCCAAGCACAGGCGAATCCCCAGGATCTGCCGTCATTAGTGTTCTAACGAGTGTGTTGCAAAACGTTGTTCAAACAAAAGAATAAAAAATACGGTGCTTATATCGATTGCCGTCTTTCAAGCCTTGATGTACGGCCTGGACGGCATTGCTAGAATCCGCCCCCGACAGGCCTGTACAACGGCAAGATTCCTTGTGGTTGCGTGCATTACAGGTAAGTACCCGCTTTCATTCGCCATGGCTGAATCCTCCCGAACTGCCGACTGCCCCGCCTGCGCCGCCAGCCTGCGCGTGGAAGCGGTGCGCCTGCGGCGTGGCATCACAACCGTCTTTGATGGCCTGGACCTGCAGCTGGACGAGCCGCGCGTGGGACTCATCGGCGACAACGGCGCGGGCAAGACCAGTCTGTTCCGGCTGCTGTGCGGCCTGGATGCGCCGCAGGCCGGGCGCGTGCTGCTGGACGGCACCGAACTGCACGAGGCCCGCGCCAGGCGGCCGGGCCAGGTCGGGCTGATGTTCCAGAACCCCGACGACCAGATCATCTTCCCCACCGTGGAGGAAGAGCTGGCCCTGGGATTGCGCCCTTCGGGCATCTCGCGGCGCGAGGCCACGGAGCGCGCCCGCGCCCTGCTGAGCAACGCGG
>NZ_JTKZ01000701.1:0-841 GCF_000799035.1 Delftia sp. ZNC0008 | reverse complement strand
CCGCGTCTGCTGGACCGCGCCAATGCTACGCTGGCCCGCATGGAGCGCATGGTGGCGCGGGCCGACAGCCAAGTGTTCGACGCCGGCGGCGTCATGCCCGAGGTGCGTTCCACCGTGGTGCAGCTCAACGGCCTGCTGGCCGACACGCGCCGCACGCTGGGCAAGGTGGACGCCGTGCTGGCCGAGGCCCAGGCCGTGGGCTCCAATGCGCGCGAGGCCACGGCGGACCTGGGTGCCCTGCGCGCCGAGGTGGAGGGCAACCTGCGCCGCCTGGAAGGCGTGCTGGCCGACCTGCAGCGCAAGTGGCCGTTTGCCCATCAACCGGAGTTGAAGCTGCCATGAGTGCTGCCGCCAAGAAACTTTCTGCCGCAACCCTCCTGGCGCGCCATGCCGGCGCCGTGCTGACCGTGGTGCTGGCCGGCTGCAGCAGCCGCCCGCCCGCACCGGACTGGGCGCTGAATGCCGAATCTGCGTCCCAGCGCGCCTCCACCGCCTACCTGGAAGGCCGCCAGCGCGTGCAGGCCCTGGAATGGGACAAGGCCCGCGCCGAAGTGGCCGCCACGGGCCGCACCGACCTGGCCGCGCGTCTGGAGCTGATGCGCTGCGCGGCCCAGGTGGCCAGTCTCGAATGGGACGACTGCCCCGGCTACCAGGCGCTGGCGCTTGACGCGGCGCCGGCGGAGGCCGCCTATGCGCGCTATTTGCAAGGCAGGCCCCGGCCCGAAGACATTGCGCTATTGCCGGAACTACAGCGCCCCGTGGCGCAGGCGTTGCTGGGTGTGCCTGCCTCGGCGTTGGCCGCCGTGGGCGCCATCAAGGAGCCGCTGCCCCGGCTACGCGG
>NZ_JTKZ01000693.1:2762-2973 GCF_000799035.1 Delftia sp. ZNC0008 | reverse complement strand
CTGCGCCGCCACGGCGCGGATCATGGGTGCACGGCGCACATCGATGCGCTGCACGCGCGGGTCCAGGCGCTGCTGAAGCGCGGCGGCTACATCGCCCTCGCCCTCGCCCTCGCCCTCGCCCTCGCCCTCGCCCTCGCTTTCACCAGGCTCCAGCCAATCGACCAGCACCTGTGCCTGCCGGCAGACCACCTGCACGGGCTCGGCCAGCCCT
>NZ_JTKZ01000693.1:0-2752 GCF_000799035.1 Delftia sp. ZNC0008 | reverse complement strand
GATGTCGTGGCGTGCGATGACCTGGTTGAGCCGTTGCACAAAGCCCAGCAAACGCTCCCGCGTGTCGAAGCCCAGCAGCGTGGGCGTGGCATAGGCGTCGCCCTGCTGGTGCAGGGTGTGGTGGAACAGAATGCCTTCCTGCAGCGGCGCCAGCGGATAGATGTCCTGAATGTTGGCCGCGCCACCGGGCACGGCGGCCTCGACCCGTGCGATCTCCTGCACGTCCAGCGCCGCCAGTGTCAGCATGGCGGGCGTGATGGCCGTGCAGCCTTCGGGGATGCCGTTGGGCGGCACCTGCACCTGGGCGGCGTCGTCCGCCTGCATCAGCTGCGCCGCAAAATCCGCCAGCTGCGGATGCTGGAACAGGCTGCGCACCGAGGCCGACAGGCCATGCGCGCGCATGCGCTCCAGCATGCCCATGGCCAGCAGCGAGTGCCCGCCCAGCTCGAAGAAGTTGTCGCGCCGCCCCACGCGGTCCTGCCCCAGAAGCTCGGCCCATATCGCCGACAGCTGCTGCTCCACCCCGTTGTGCGGCGGCTCGTATCCACGCTGCGCCCATTCGGGCTGCGGCAGGGCCTTGCGGTCCACCTTGCCGTTGGCATTGAGCGCAAGCGCAGGCAGCACGACGATGGCCGAAGGCTGCATATAGTCCGGCAGCCGCCCGGCCAAAGCCTGGCGCAAGGTTTCGGCCAGCCCCGCATCGGCGTCCGGGCTGGCCACATAGGCGACAAGGCGTGCGCCCGCCGCGCCCGATGTGGCTTGCGCCGCGACCACCACGGCCTCGCGCACGCCGGTCTGGGCCAGCAGATGGGCCTCGATCTCGCCCAGCTCGATGCGCAGGCCGCGGATCTTCACCTGGTGGTCCAGGCGCCCCAGGTACTCGATCTGGCCTTCGCCGTTCCAGCGCACCAGGTCGCCCGTGCGGTACAGCAGGCCGCCCTGCGTGTCCAGCGGGTCGGCCACAAAGCGCTCGGCCGTCAGTGCGGGGCGGTTCAGATAGCCGCGCGCCAGGCCCATGCCGCCCAGGTACAGCTCGCCGGCCACGCCCTGTGGCGCCGGCCGCATGGCGCAGTCCAGCACATAGGTGCGGATGCCGCTGATGGGCCGGCCGATGGGAACCTGGCGCCGCCCGTCGTCGCAGCAGCGCCAGTGGGTGACGTCGATGGCCGCCTCGGTCGGGCCATAGAGGTTGTAGAGACCGGCTCCGGGCAGCAGCCTGAAGACGGCGTTCTGCGCCTCGGCCGGCAGGGCCTCGCCGCTGCACAGGATGCGCCTGAGGCCCGTGCATGCCGCAACGCCCGCATGGGCCACAAAGGCCTGCAGCATGGAGGGCACGAAGTGCACGGTGGTGACGCCATGGCCCGTGATCAGCGCCACCAGCCTTGCGGGGTCACGGTGATCGCCAGGCGCGGCCATCACCAGCCGGGCGCCGGCCATCAGGGGCCAGAAGAACTCCCAGACCGACACATCGAAGCTGAACGGTGTCTTTTGCAGCACGGCGTCCGAGGCATCGAGCGCATGGGCCTGCTGCATCCAGGCCAGCCGGTTGTGCAGGGCCGCATGCCGGTTGGCCGCGCCCTTGGGGCGGCCCGTGGAGCCCGAGGTGAAGATCACATAGGCCAGATGCTCCCCATGCACGGCAACCACCGGGTTGCGCTGAGATTCACCGGCCACATCGATGCGGTCGATGTCCAGCCACTGCAGATCCTCGCCTGCGGGCAGGCGCTCGCGCAGCGCGCTGTGGGTGAGCAGGCGCCGCACGGCGCCGTCTTCGATCATCTGCGCCAGCCGTTCGGGCGGGTGATCGGGGTCCAGGGGCACATAGGCGCCACCGGCCTTCATGATGGCCAGCAGGCCCACCACCATCTCGATGGACCGCTCCATGGCGATGCCCACCCGGGTCTCCGGCCTCACGCCCAGGGCCATCAGCCGGTGTGCCAGCTGGTTGGCGCGGCGGTTGAGCTGGTCGTAGCTCAGAACCTGATCGCCAAAGACCAGCGCCACGGCGTCCGGCCGTGCCTGGGCCTGGCGCTCGATCAACCGGTGCACAGGCTGCATTCCGGGTTCGGTTCGGGCGCCCAGGCTCCAGGCCTGCAGCTGCGCCCATTCCTTGCCGTCCAGCATGTCCAGCGCCGCAGCCTCCAGGCCGGGCTCGCTTTCCAGCGCGTGGACCAGGGAGGCCACGGCCGCCGCCATGTATCCACACAGCCGTTCAGCCCCCAGAGCAGCATCGGCCTGGGCCACGATGCCAAAGCCTTCGCCCAGGTCATCGATGGACACGGTCACGGGGTAGTTGGTGCGCTCCTGTCCGCCCAGCGCCGTCATGCCTTCCCACGCGCCCGCTGCGGCCCCCTCCTGCGGGGCCACGCTGTAGCGGTAGTTGAGCAGGGCCGAGAACAGCGGCGTCCCCCCCGCCAGAGCGCTGCAGCGCTGCGCCAGCGACAGCGTGGCGTGCTCGTGGTGCATCAGCCCCGTCAGCAGCCCATGCGTCTGGCGCAGGCATTCCTGCACGCTGCGCCCGCCCAGCCGTATGCGCAGCGGCAGCGTGTTGATGAACATGCCCAGCGCGCTGTGCGCGCCCTCCCCGCCCTGCATGCGGCCAAAGAGCACGGTGCCGAACACCACGTCATCCTTGCCCGTGGTCCTGCCCAGCACCAGCGCCCAGGCCAGGTGGAACAGGCTGGCAGCACTCACCCCATGGCGCTGCGCCTGCCGGCGCAGCTCGCGCGACAGCGGTGCATCCAGCGCAAGC
>NZ_JTKZ01000539.1:0-4813 GCF_000799035.1 Delftia sp. ZNC0008 | reverse complement strand
CCGCGTGTGGCATGGGGGCGGGATTCGGGCTGGGGCACGTTCAGGAGCAAGTTCAGGGACAGGTTCGATCGGAGCCATCTGGCAAGGCACGGCAGGCGCCGCGCAGCAGGCATTGTGCCGCGAGCACAAGGCCCTGGCAGCCATGCGATGGCAGTGCACGCCCGTGCTGTCGCCCCCGTGACCGCGCAGGCGCCCTCTCAGGGTTTGCTTTGTTTGCAGTGCAGCACGCGCGGTCTAGATTCGGCGCACTCCCCCTGATCCCCACCACGGGCCGCAGCGGCCCGCAACGAGTCACCGACCATGGCTTTCATCAACTACGTCACCCAGATCCAGTTTGACTTCGGCGCCGTGCGCCTGTTGCGCCAGGAGTGCGAGCGCGTGGGCATCACGCGGCCGCTGATCGTCACCGACCAGGGCGTCAAGGCGGCCGGCGTGCTGCGAAAGGCGCTGGATGGGCTGGGCGACATGCCGCACGCAGTGTTCGACCAGACGCCCTCCAACCCCACCGAGGCCGCCGTGCGTGCGGCCGCGGCAATCTACCAGGAGCAGCGCTGCGACGGCCTGATCGCCGTGGGCGGCGGCAGCGCCATCGACTGCGCCAAGGGTGTGGCGATTGCGGCCACGCACGAAGGGCCGCTGTCGCACTACGCCACCATCGAGGGCGGCTCGCCGCGCATCACCGAGCGCGTGGCACCGCTGATTGCCGTGCCCACCACGAGCGGCACGGGCAGCGAGGTGGCGCGCGGCGCCATCATCATCGTGGACGACCACCGCAAGCTGGGCTTTCACAGCTGGCACCTGGTGCCGCGCGCCGCCATCTGCGATCCGGAACTGACCTACGGCCTGCCCGCCATGCTGACGGCCGCCACGGGCATGGACGCCATCGCCCACTGCATGGAAACCTTCATGGCAGCCGCCTTCAATCCGCCTGCCGACGGCATTGCGCTGGACGGCCTCACGCGCGGCTGGGCGCACATAGAACGCGCCACCCGCAATGGCCAGGATGCCGAGGCACGCCGCCAGCTGATGAGCGCCAGCATGCAGGGCGCCATGGCCTTCCAGAAGGGTCTGGGCTGCGTGCACAGCCTCAGCCACAGCCTGGGCGGCGTGAACCCGCGCCTGCACCACGGCACGCTCAACGCCATGTTCCTGCCCGCCGTGGTGCGCTTCAATGCCGAGGCCGAGAGCGTGCGCGCCGAACAGCGCCTGCAGCGAATGGCCCACGCCATGGGTCTGGCCTCGGGCAGCGACATTCCCGAAGCCATACGCGACATGAACGCCCGCCTGGGCCTGCCCACGGGCCTGGCCGCCATGGGCGTGGAGCGCGCCCAGTTCGCGGCAGTGATCGGCGGGGCGCTCAAGGACCATTGCCACGGCACCAACCCGCGCCTGGCCAGCGCCGACGACTACGAGCAGATGCTGGCCACCTCGCTGTGAGCCGCCGTAGCCGCTGTGAGCGGGCTCAGTGGCCGGGCGGTGACTGCTCCGGTGACTGCTCCGGTGACTGCTCCGGTGGCGGCGCCGGTACAGACGTGGAAGCGGGAGCGGGAGCGGGAGCGGGAGCGGGAGCGGGAGCGGGAGCCGGCGCCGGCACTGCGCCGCTTTCCATCATGCGGCGCACTTCCACGGTCTGCATCAGCTGCTCGGCCATGACGGCCAGCAGCTCCAGATCTGCCGGCGAGACCTCGCGCGGTGCGTCGTCCATGATGCAGAAGCTGCCCAGCACCGCACCGTGGCGGTTCCTGAGCGGCACGCCTGCGTAAAAGCGCAGCCGCATGGCCTGCAGTGCGGGGTTGCCGGCAAACCGGGGGTCGCGCGCTGCGTCGTGCACCACCAGGGGCTCGCCGCCGTGCACCACATACGAGCAGATGGACTGCCCGCGCGGCATCCCGGCCGATGCGGGGTCGCCCTGGTCCGCCACCAGCAGGCTGCCGGGCGTGTGCACGCGGTCGGCATCAACCCATGAGACCTGGGCCCATTTCACGTCGAAGGCATTGGCGGCCTGCTGGGCTGCCTCGTGGTACAGCGGCGGCAGGCCGGGCCCGAGCACGCCGCTGTCGCGCAGCTGGCGCACGCGCTGCTCATCGTCATCGGGAATGGGCGCGGCCAGGCCCTGGCCTGCCGCGTCGGGCAGGCGCAAGGCGTCCACCCACAACTGCAGCTCGCGCAGGCTGGACACGCAGGCGGCGGCGCCGCAGCGGCGCGCGAACTCGGGGTCGGACACCACGGCCGGCGCATTCCACAGCGCCAGCACCACGCGCAGATGCGGCCAGTGGCGGCGCACCCGCCGCATGATCTGGCGCGCCACGGTCTGGGGCTGGGCGCTGAAGACCGAGAGCACCAGCAATTGCGCCTCGGCAAGGGCCTGTGCGCCTGCGTGGCCCTGCGGCAGGCCGCCGCCCTCGCCCTGCCCCAGCTGGCGCCATTGCGGATCGGCCGCCAGCGCCCAGTCCGAGCAGCTGACCACGTGGCCGCGCAGCGCCTCGCTGTGCGCCACCATGGCCGCTGCCAGGGCATCGACCTCCCAGCGCGCACCCACGCAATGGATGCGCAGGGCCCGCGAGGACAGGTCTGCAGGCGCGGGATGGCTTTCGCGCAGCTCCTCGACCAAGGCATCCATGCCGCTGGACAGGCGCAGCCGGTGCTCGGCCGTGGCCGACTCCAGGTGCTGCTGGGTGGCCAGGCGCAGCGCGGGGATCGCCACCTCGTCATAGAAGCCGGCCACTGCGGCCGAGCGTTCGTCCGCCGAGGCCCGCGCCGGCAGCCTTGCGTCCACCAGTTCATGCGCCAGCGTGACCGCATCTTCCACATCGTCGGCCAGCAGGCGCTGGTACAGCCGCTGGGCCGGACCCAGCACGGGGGAGCTGCCCAGCAGCACCTCCATGAACTGCAGCGCCGGTATGTAGCGGCCCAGCACCAGCAGGCAGACCGTGAGCGGCGTGGACAGGATCAGCCCTATCGGCCCCCACAGCGCCGTCCAGAAGGTCGCGGCCGCAATGATGGACAGCGTGGACAGGCCCGTGCTGCTGCCATACAGCCAGGGCTCGATGAGGTTGTTGCTGATCAGCTCCAGCGCCATGATCAGCCCCAGCGTCATCAGCAGCATCTGCCAGCCCGGATCCACCGCAAAGGCCAGCGCCAGCGGGAAGGCGGCAGAGATCATGGCGCCCACATAGGGAACGAACCGCATGATGGCCGCCAGCACCCCCCAGAGAATGGCGCCCGGCACGCCGATGAACCACAGCCCCGCCGCCATGGGCAGTCCATAGGTGATGTTGACCACGAACTGCATGCGCAGGTACTTGCCTATGCGCTGCGAGGCCTCGTCCAGCGCGTCGGTGGCCACATGCAGGTTGCCGCCCATCAGGCGCAGCAGCCGGTCGCGCAGGTCATCGCGGTCCAGCAGGATGAGGATCACGAACAGCAGCACGATGCCGGCCGTGGTCACGGGCTCGGCCACTCGGCCCAGCCACTGCAGCATGCGCGCCGTGGGCTTTTGCTCGGGCGACTGGATCTCCACCTTCTGCACGCGGGGCGTGGTGGCGCCGCGGGAGATCTCACGCTCCACCGTGTCATAGGTGCGCAGGGCGCCGTCCCAGGCGCTGGGCATGTTGGCATTCCTGCGCAGGCTGCGCAGCTTGTCGCGGATGGTGCTCTGGTAAGTGGGCAGGTCGGCGCTGAGCTGCTGCACCTGGCTGCCCAGATAGGTACCCATTCCGGCCAGCGTTGCCAGCGCCATGACCACCACCAGCAGCGTCGCCGCCATGCGCGGCAGGCCCCAGCGCCTGAGCCGGGAGACCGCAGGATCGAGCAAAAAGCCGAACAGCAGCGCCAGGGCCAGCGGAATCAGCAGTCCCTGCCCGAAATACAGGCCCGCGATGATGATGCTGGCCACCAGCAGGCCGGTGAGCAGGCGCAGCGCAGGCACCATGTCGGCCAGCTGTGCCAGGCCCGGCAGGGCCGAACGCACGCTGCGTGCGAAAGCCGCGTCGGCAGCGGCCGCGTTGCCGGCCGCATCGGCTGCGGCGTTCTCAGCGCCTGGTTTTCTGGAAGGCGCTGGTGTGAGGTCGGGATGTGGATTCATGGGGGGACAGGCATCAGGGCTTGGATACGTGCGTGGATGCTGCCGCACTTGCGCCCATCGTGGGATTGCACAGCGCGCTGCGGGCCGGCCCTGTCAGCGGGCACCGCAATCGCTGGAACTCCGCCGCCGCCGCTGCCACAGCGCGCCAGCTCACCAGCGCACACGCACCACCGTGCCGCCGCCAGCACGCGGCGCCAGGTCCAGCGTAGCCCCTATGGCGTGGGCACGGCGGTGCATGCCTGCCAGGCCCATGCCCTGCGCCTCATCGGGTGTACGCGGCGGCAGGCCGCGGCCGTCGTCTTCCACGCGCAACTCCCAGCGCAGCTCGCGGCGCGCGCCGGGATGGGCGCCGTTCGCCCGCGCAATACCCGGCTCCAGGGGCTGCAGCACCAGCCACAGCGTGCTGGCCTGTGCGTGCTGCAGCACATTGCTCACGGCCTCCTGGGTGATGGCAAGCAGGTGCTGGGACGACTGGCCTCGAGGAAGATCGGGCAGATCGGGCAGGCCCGGCTCGGACTGCGGATCGGCCACGCTCCAGCGGATCTGCATGCCACGGCGGTCCAGCACGGGCTGCAGCCGGTGGCGCAGGCGCGCCAGGCGCACGGGCAAGGCGTCCTCCACGGCGTCCATGGCGTCCACCAGCAGGCGCAGGTCCAGCAAGGCCTGCTCCAGCAACTCCTGCGCCTGGCGCTGCCGGGTTTCGCTCGGCTCCAGCAAGGCCATACGCGG
>NZ_JTKZ01000951.1:0-2097 GCF_000799035.1 Delftia sp. ZNC0008 | reverse complement strand
CTGTCGGCATTGCGCAGGATGTGGGTGACCACGTCCTCCAGAGCAAATTCGTCGGCGCGCACGATCACGGCGCCGGCGGCTCCCGCGCTCCCGCTCTTGTTCCCGCCTTCGTAGACCACATCGGCAATGCCCGCATAGTGCGCGTTGGCCGCCACGTGGCTGAGGAAGGCGTCCAGGTCCAGCCGGCCCTCCGGCACGGTGGCGGCCTGCAGCGCCTCGGCCGGCGATGCCGTGCCGTAGAGCACATGCACGGCCTGCTGCATGCGCTGCACATAGCGGTGGCCGGGGTCGTCGGGGCCGTACAGCACCATCAGCGATTGCAGGGGCGACATGATCTCGTGGCCCACGGCATGCCACATGTCGCGTTCCTGCTGGGCGCGCAGCTGCTCGCGCTGCAGGTCGTCCTTCACGCGCTGCAGCAGGTCGGCCAGGCCGCCGGCCAGAATGCCCAGCTCGTCGGAACCACGCAGGTCCGACACTTCGAGATCGCCCAGGCGTGGCCCGACATGGCCGTCCTGCACGTTGTAGGAGACGGCGGCGGCGCGCCGGGTGAGGGCGGTCACGCGGCGGATCAGCCCCAGCTCGACGATCAGCCAGGCCAGCGCAATGGCGGCCAGCATGGCGCCCAGGTACCAGGACAGGCGCGTGGCCACGGCGGCCAGGCCCTGCTCCACATCGCGCGGGTGGCCGGTGAAGCTGACGGTGTAGTTGCCCGTGGGCGTGTCCAGAATGTCCTGGCCCGTGGGCACGGCCGGGGTCATGGTGGCGGCGGAGACGCCGGCTGCATCCAGCGGCAGCCAGCTGATCAGGCGCAGCAGCCAGGGCGCCGACGGCGCGGCCTGCACATCCACGCCCTTGAGGGTGATGGCGCTGGCCTCGTCGGCACCCACCTTGCGGATCTGCACGCGCTCGCCGGGCAGCAGGCTGCGCGAGATGTCGTTGAGCGAGGCGGCCAGCTGCGCCCCCGGCGCATTGCTGTCGAACAGGGGCGCGGCCGCCTCGCCCGGGGCCAGCATTTCCACGCGCACACGCATGCTGCCCAGGTCTTCGGGCGGCCAGACGGGGCGCACGTCCCTGCGGAACAGGGCCTCGCGGAACAGCTCGACCGGCAGGCGGATGGAGTAGTGCGTGCGGCGCAGGCAATCGGCTGCAGGGGGCGTCTTGTCATTGCCCGCATGGCCCTGCACGCCAGGAGGCAGGTCGCGGCAATGGCCGTTCTGCCAGAGCCAGCCACGGAAATCGCGCACGGGCCGCGCGCGGGCGTCAAGCTGGGGCGTGCCGTTGTCCACAAAGCCGGTGAGCCGGCCGTGCTCGCCGTTGCCGGCCCTGCTGCCCTGCTGCGGCATGGCCTCATAGGGGGCGATCCAGCGGTAGGTGCTGCCGCGCATGTCCAGCGTGATGCGGGCGCGGTGCGCCTGGGCGGGCTCGCGCGAGCCGCGCTCGCGCGGTGTCAGCTCGCCTGCGAAGAAGCTGCCCACCAGATAGATGAAGCCGCCTGCGTAGGGATTGTTGCCGATGGCCGCGCACAGCGAGGCGCCATCGGGATACTGCACCGAGCAGCCGGCCATCTCCACGGCCTGCTGGGACTTTTGCGGATCGTCGAAGTCGATGGCCGCGTAGGGCAGCAGCAGCGGCGCCAGCGGTGTCACGCCCTGGCCCAGGTGGCCGGCGTTGAGCAGGGCCAGCCGGCCCGAAGGATGGCGCAGCCGCGCCATGACCTCGGCCTGGCTGCGCACAAAGCCGTGCTGGTAGGCCTGCCAGGCGCGTTCCTTCTCGTCCTTGAGCACCACCACGCTCAGCGCCACCGTGGCCACGGCCAGCAGCACGAACACGCCGCGCAGCAGGATGCGCTGGCGGAAGGCGGCCAGGCCCAGGCGCGGAACTTCCAGCCGGGGCAGCTCCAGTTTGGGGTTGAGCAGGCGCTTCATGCGCGGGCGGCGGCGCCGGCCTGGCCCACCCAGCGAAAGCCGCGCATGGGCACGTTCTCTATGCCTTCGAAGCCCGGGTCCACCTCGCGCAGGGCCTCGCGGATGGTGCTGACGTGCTTGCGCACGTTGTCGCGGTTGCGGCCGCTTTTGACCACCTCGAACAACGCGG
>NZ_JTKZ01000154.1:0-595 GCF_000799035.1 Delftia sp. ZNC0008 | reverse complement strand
ACGGGGCATCCAGCCAGCGTCCGTTCATCAGCTCGGCCAGTGCAGGGCCTTCCCAGGACATGGACGGGTACAGGGTCCCGGCCGCGGGCGAGAAAGCCGGCCGGCCCGCGGCCTCGCCGTCGCGCGCCCCCGGCAAGCAGGCCCTGGCAGGGCTGCCGTCCGCATCCGGGCCATTGCCGGCCTGCGCAGGCACGGCCTCGCCTTCGCCTTCGGTTTCGTGCTCCGGTTCGGTTTCGGCCACGGCGTGGCTGGCAGCCGAGCGCAGTGCCTGGGCCAGCGCGTCCAGCAGCTCCAGGCCGGCCAGGCTGGATGCCAGCAGCCAGGCGATTTCGCGCGGGGACTGCAGCACCTGGCGCAGGCTGGCGTCGGCAAAGGCGGCATGGCGGCGCCGGGCGGGCGGCAGGTACAGCGCCTGTTCCGGCCAGATGGCGCGCTGGGCCAGGGCCTGCAGATGGCGCTGCAGGCCGATCTGCCACTGGCGCAGCAGGTCCGTGGGCTGTGGCTCCAGGCCAGCGTCGAGCTGCAGGCTTTCGACCAGTGCAATGCCTATCCAGCGAGCGCAGGGGTCGTCGGCCTGCCCGCCAGGGCGACGCGG
>NZ_JTKZ01000921.1:0-315 GCF_000799035.1 Delftia sp. ZNC0008 | reverse complement strand
AATGGCATCGGAGATGGGATGCACCCAGCGGCGCTTGACGGCAATCCGCTCGGACAGCCCGCCACCGCGCCCGCCCAGGCCGATGAAGTTCATGTCCTTGGACAGGTGGTAGTTGTCGCCCGGCCCCGTGGGCACATCGTCGGCCACGATGTAGGGCTCCACCACCACATGCTGGCCGACCTGGATATCGTCCACCCCTGCGCCCACGGCGTACACCACGCCCGAGAACTCATGCCCCATGGTGATGGGTGCGGACTCGCCCGAGATGGGATGCGGGTGGCCGCAGGGCGGGATGAAGATCGGCCCTTCCATGAA
>NZ_JTKZ01000604.1:0-9559 GCF_000799035.1 Delftia sp. ZNC0008 | reverse complement strand
CCAGCCGCGAGCTGTTTGCCATGTGGCTGTCGGAGATCGGTTTTTCCAACGACATGCAGGCCGTGGTCTATGACCGCAACGGCGCCAACTACTGCGGGCGCCTGTGGTGGATGCTGCAGTGGGCCGGACATGGCGATGTGGCCGTGCTCGACGGAGGTCTCCAAGCCTGGCAGGCCGCAGGCCAGCCTGTGGCATCGGGCGAGGAAAGCGCGCGCTTTCAGTCCAACTTCGAGCTGCACGAGCCGCTGCAGCAGCTGGTGACGGCACAGCAGGTGCTAGATGCACTGGGCAGCGCAGGCCAGACCGTGGTCGATGCACGCGCCCCGGCCCGCTATCGCGGGGAGGTCGAGCCGCTGGACCCTGTGGCCGGCCACATCCCGGGCGCACTGAACAGGCCCTTCACCGAGAACATTGCGGCCGACGGCCGCTTCAAGCCCGCCGCCCTGCTGCGCGCCGAGTTCGACCGGCTGCTGGCCGGCCGCGATCCGGCCAGCGTGGTCCACCAGTGCGGCAGCGGCGTGAGCGCCCTGCCCAACCTGCTGGCCATGCGCATTGCAGGACTGCCGCCGGCACGGCTTTTCGCGGGCAGCTGGAGCGAGTGGTGCAGTGACCCGAAGAGGCCGGTGGAGCGCGGCTAATTCGGCTTATGCCCGCCCCTGGGAGGCTGCACAATGACAGCACTGTGTCAAAAGGCCGACATGCAACAACACCACTGCAGCGGCCTGCTCCCAGGCCCCCGGACGGCAGAGGCCGGGCGAAATCGAGTCATCCAAACCTTGCTACAGGTGTAAGGCAAATCTTACAAACGCCGTCTCACAACCAGACATCCGGCGCAGACCTGCCCCGACTTCAACGGCCAGGGCCCCTCCTCCACAATCCATCCCAACAGATCGCAACAGGTTGAACATCTTGTTTCTACCCCGGTGTTGCGGCTGCCGAGATGCAAAGGATGGTCCTATGAACAATGAACAGCTGCTTGCCGAAATCCGCGAAGCCAACCTCACTTACCTGATGCTGGCCCAGACCCTGATCCGCCAGGACAAGGCGGAAGCGGTGTTCCGCCTGGGACTGAACGAAGAATCCTGCGACCTGCTGGCCGCGCTGTCGGCAGCCCAGGTGCTGAAGCTGGCCTCGCGCAATACCCTGCTCGCCAGCTTCCGCGTGGACGACGAAATGGTCTGGAGCTTGCTGACCAATCACAGCAGCAACAAGATCGGCAACGGTGCGACCAATACGCTGCACGCCAACATCCTGATGGCCAGCCGCGTTTCCGAAGTCCTCTGATCCGCCCGAAGAACTCTGGAGCCCGCCATGTCCACCGCCGTCAAAAGTGTCCTGAACGAGTCCAAGCAGATCGAGCGTGCCGCCATGCTCATCGAGATGGGTGCACGCATGCAGGTGCTCGAATCCGAGACCACGCTGTCCTACGAGCGCCTGATCCGCCTGTACAAGGAGATCGCCGGCAAGTCGCCATCCAAGGGCCAGCTGCCGTTCTCGACCGACTGGTTCCTGACCTGGCAGGAGAACATCCACAGTTCGCTGTTCCTGAATATCTACGAATACCTGTCCAAGGGCGCCGAGCTGGATGCCGTTGAACAACTGACCAAGGCCTACCGTCTCTATACCGAGCAGATCCAGGCCGCCGAGCTGGAGGCGCTGCTGTCCTTCACACGCGCATGGCGCCTGGTGAAGTTTGTCGATGCGCAGATGCTGACCCGCACCCAGTGCTCCGTGTGCAAGGGCCAGTTCGTGACCGAGCCCTACGAGAACGAGCGCCACTACCAGTGCGGCCTGTGCAATCCGCCCGCACGCGCCGGCAAGAGCAAGAGCGCCGGCTCCCTGATGCTGCATTGAGCCCCTGCATCGCCGCAGCGATGCACCAGCACGGATTCAGACCGTCTCGCCGCCTGCCCTGGCGGCGCAGTCGCTGGCGAACTGCGGCAACTGCTCTCCCGGCAGGGCCCGGCTGAAGTACCAGCCCTGCACCAGCAGCTCGCCCTCGAAGCCCAGGGCCTGCAGCTGCGCCTGGGTCTCCACGCCTTCGGCCACCACGTTCAACTGCAGCGCCTCGCAAAAGCGCAGCAGGCCGTCCAGCACCAGCGCGCCCTTGGCATGACCGCTGGCCACGACGAAGCTGCGGTCGATTTTGATGGCATCCACGTCGAACTGGTGCAGGTAGCTCATGGACGAGAAGCCGGTGCCGAAGTCGTCTATGGCCACCTTGGCGCCCAGCGCGTGGATCTGGCCTATGGCCTTGCGGATCGCCTCCACATCGCCCACCAGCGCTTCCTCCGTGATCTCCACGCCCACCTGGCCCCTGGCCTGCGCCAGCAGCATCAGCAGGCGCGAGCAGTACTCGGGCGATGTCAGCGTGGCGCCCGTGACATTGATGCTGATCGGCAGGGAAAAACCGTGCTGGCGCCACAGCCGGCATTGGCGCACGGCAGCGCCCGCCACCCACAGATCGACCTCGCGCATCAGGCCGGCATCACCCAGCCAGCGCAGAAAGCCGCCGGGCTGCTGCAGCCTGCCCTGCGAATCGTGGGCGCGCAACAGGGCCTCGCAGCCCAGGCACAAGCCGCTGCGGTGCGAGACCTGGGGCTGGAATTCCAGGTGGAATTCATACTCGCTGATGCGGCGGATATGGGACAGCATGGTCTCGCGCCGGGCCTGGGTCTCGTGCGCCAGCACCAGCGGATCGCGCGTGACCAGGCCCGCCTCCTCGGGCAGCCGGGAGAACGTGGTGTCCAGCGCGCGCAGCACGATGGCGCCATGGTCCTGGCCCAGCCGGTCGATGGAGCGCACATAAGGCGCATAGACCAGCGCCCCCAACACCGTCAGCGCCAGTTGCAGCACCACGGCGCCCATGTCGCCGCCCGTGCTCACGTAGGCATTGAAGACCACGGGCGCGGTCAGGGGCAGCACCATCGAGGCCGGAGCCACCCAGCCGGCCTGCACCACCGTGACGGCCACGACCAGGTTGATGGCGGGCACCGCCAGAAAAGGCACGAGCAGGCGCAGGTTCAGGATGACCGGCAGGCCGAACAGCAGGATCTCGTTGACGTTGAGCAGGGAGATGGGCAGCGCGGCCAGCGCCAGCATGCGCAGGCCGCGCCCCTTGCAAAACAGCAGCACGGCCAGCGCCAGTGACAGCGTGGCCCCCGAGCCGCCGATGAAGACGAAGGACCCCATCAGGCCGCCGTTGAGCGCCCAGGGCGCCACCAGCCCCTTGGCCAAGGCGGCGGCGTTGGCCAGCACGGCCTGGTCCAGCACCTGGAAGAAGGGTTGCATGGCGTAGTAGCCCTGCACGCCAAAGAACCAGAGCACGGAATTGAGCAGCGTCAGCGTCAGCCCGCTGCGATAGGGGCTCTCGGGGGTGGCGATGGCCAGCGGCAGTTCGGCCTGGGTGATATCGGGCAGCACCTGCTGCAGGCCCAGCAGCAGCACCACCAGCAGCAGCGCGACGATGGAGCCGGGCACGACCAGGTTCATCACCTCGCGTACGTTCTCGCCCACAAAGCCCGTGCGCGCAATGCGCGTCCAGCGCATGGCGCTGAGCCTGGCCATCAGCGGCACGGTGATCAGGGGCGAGGCTATGGCGATGAACAGCACCAGCGTGGCGGCCGCGCGCGGATGCTCGCGCAGCAGGAAGATGGCCATCTGCACATGGGCAAAGCACAAAAAGGTCACCGGCAGGCGCGGCAGCCTGTGGCGTATGGAGAGCATGTAGCCGATGGAGGCGGCCACCAGCAGCGGCAGGATGCTGCCGATCTGCGCATGCAGGCCCGCAAGAAGCTGCACCACGGGCTCGGGCTGGCCGGACATCTGCGCCAGCGCCGACAGTATGAGAAACAGGGCCGAGACCAGCAGGCATGGGACCAGCCAGAGCAGGCCTTCGCGTATGGCCCGCATGGAGTTGGCGCCGGCCAGCCTGGCCAGGCGCTGCGTCAGGAACAGTTGCATGTCCGGGAACCCCGGCCATGGCGTCTTGTTGCCCATAAGCTCCCACCCTTCACTTCCCGGCAGGAGTCATGCGCCCCTGTCCGGAGCACATCCTACACGGCTGCCGGCCGGCGCCCTGCGCATGGCGGCGCGAGGGGCCTCCCGGCCCGCTCGCGCCCTCGATCAGCCGGTATTGCGCACGCCGGCCGCAATGCCATTGATCGACAGGTGGATGCCGGTCTTGATGCGCTCATCGGTCTGGCCGCCGCGCCAGCGGCGCACCAGCTCCACCTGCAGATGGTGCAGCGGATCGATGTAGGGAAAGCGATGGCGGATGGAGCGCGCCAGCGCCTCGTTGTGGGCCAGGCGCTGCTTGTCGCCCGTGATGCGCGCCAGCGCATCGACGGTGCTGTGCCACTCGGCCTCGATGGCGCTGAAGATGCGGCGGCGCAGGCGTGCGTCCGGCACCAGGTCGGCATAGCGCGAGGCCAGGTTCAGGTCGCTCTTGGCCAGCACCATGTCCATGTTGGACAGCAGGGTGCGGAAGAACGGCCACTGGCGGTACATCTTCTGCAGCAGGGCCAGCTGGGCCTTGCCATCCTTGCCCGGCTGCCCGATGAAGGCCTGCACCGCCGCGCCGAAGCCGTACCAGCCCGGCAGCGTGAGCCGGCACTGGCCCCAGCTGAAGCCCCAGGGAATCGCGCGCAGGTCCTCGATCTTCTGCGAGGGCTTGCGCGAAGCCGGGCGCGATCCGATGTTCAGCTCGGCAATCTCGCGGATGGGCGTGCTGCTGAAGAAGTAGCTGGTGAAGCCAGGGGTCTCGTACACCAGGGCGCGGTAGGCGCCCATGCTGGCCTCGGACAGAAACGCCGCCGCATCCAGGAAGGCGCGCGTGGCCGGCTTGGTCGGCTGCAGCAGCGTGGCCTCCAGCGTGGCGGCCACCAGGGTCTCCAGGTTGCGCCGGCCGATCTCGGGGTTGGCGTACTTGGAGGCGATGACCTCACCCTGCTCTGTCAGCCGGATCTGGCCGCGCACGGTGCCCGGGGGCTGCGCCAGGATGGCCTGGTAGCTGGGGCCGCCGCCACGGCCCACCGTGCCGCCGCGGCCATGGAACATGCGCAGGCTGATGCCATGGCTGTCGGCCAGATCGTCGAACAGCTCGACCAGCGAGATCTCGGCGCGGTACAGCTCCCAGTTGCTGGTGAAGATGCCGCCATCCTTGTTGCTGTCGCTGTAGCCCAGCATGATGTCCTGCTCGCCGCCGCTGCGCTGCACCATGGCCGCCACGCCGGGCAGCTGGAAGTAGCGCCGCATGATGGGCGCGGCGCTGCGCAGGTCGCCGATGGTCTCGAACAGCGGCACGACGATCACGTCGCAGACGGCGCCGTCGTCCAGCGTGCCGCGCAGCAGCCCGGCCTCCTTTTGCAGCAGCAGCACTTCCAGCAGGTCGCTGACCGACTCGGTGTGGCTGATGATGCAGTGGCGTATCGCCTCGGCGCCCAGGGTCGCGCGCAGGCGGCGCGCGGCCTCGAAGATGGCCAGTTCACCGCGCGCATGCTCGGAATAGTCGGCGCCCACCACGCGCAGCGGCCGCGCCTCTTCCAGCAGGCGCACCAGCAGGGCGCACTTGGCGTCTTCCTGCAGGCCCGAATAGTCGGGCTCCAGGCGCGCGGTGGCCAGCAGCTCGGCCACCACCTCCTCATGCTTGTCCGAACTTTGGCGCAGATCCACGGTGGCCAGGTGGAAGCCGAAAACCTGCACGGCGCGCATCAGCGGACGCAGGCGCTGGGGCGCCAGCACCTCGCCATGGTTGCGGCTGAGCGAGTCGTCGATGACGCGCAGGTCGGCCAGGAACTCCTCGGGCGAGGCATAGGCGTTCTGCGGCGCCACGGCATGGCGCGCGGCCTCGCCGCCGGTCAGCACCTTGAGCGTGGCGGCCAGGCGCGCGTAGATGCCGGTGAGCGCGCGGCGGTAGGGTTCGTCGGAGCGGTGCTCGTTGGTGTCGGGCGAGCGCTCTGCCAGCGCCTGCATCTCGGGCGTGACATCGGCCAGGCGCTGGGACAGCGACAGCTCGCCGCCCAGGTAGTGCACCTCGCGCAGATAGTGGCGCAGCGCCACGTCGGCCTGGCGCGACAGCGCCAGCTCCAGGCTCTGGGCCGTGACATTGGGGTTGCCGTCGCGGTCGCCGCCGATCCAGTGGCCCATGCGCAGGAAGCTGTGCACAGGCAGGGTGTTGCCCAGCTCCTGCTCCAGTTGCGCATACAGCTTGGGAATCTCGCGCAAGAAGGTGGCTTCGTAGTAGGACAGCGCGTTTTCGATCTCGTCGGCCACGGTGAGCTTGGAGTAGCGCAGCAGGCGTGTCTGCCACAGCTGGCTGACGCGGGCGCGCAGCTGGGCCTCGTTGCGTTCGAGTTCGCGCGGGGTGAGCGCGTCCTTGGCGCTGTTGTACAGCTGGGCGCGGGCCACGATGTCCTCGCGCGCGGCCAGCAGTTGGGAGATGTCGCGCTCGGCCACCAGAATGCTCTGGCGCTGCACTTCCGTGGGGTGGGCCGTGAGCACGGGTGCCACATAGCTCCTGGCCAGCGTCTGCGCCACGGTGCCGGCCGAGATGCCGGCCCAGCGCAGGCGCGCCAGCGCCACTTCGATGCTGCCTTCCTGCGTGTTGCCCGCGCGCTCGTGCACGGCGCGGCGGCGGATGTGGTGGCGGTCCTCGGCCAGGTTGGCCAGATGGCTGAAATAGGTGAAGGCGCGGATCACGCTCACCGTCTGGTCCGTGGTCAGGCCCTTGAGCAGGCGCTTGAGCGCGCGGTCGGCGGTCTCGTCGGCATCGCGGCGGAAGGTCACCGACAGCTGGCGCACCTGCTCGATCAGCTCGAAGGCCGCCACGCCTTCCTGCTCGCGGATCACATCGCCCAGAATGCGCCCCAGCAGGCGTATGTCCTCGATCAGCGGCAGGTCCTTGTCCGTCTTGCGGACAGGCTTGTCATCACGCCTGTCATCTCGCGCATTGCTCTTGCGGGGGGCGGTGGCCATCAACGAATCTCCTGGAATCGGTCAGCGTATCGGTTTGCTTGGGCTTCGGTCCTGGTGCCGGGTTTACTGCGGCGCAGCATGCTAGCATCCCGCGCTCCCCCCGAGGCTCCTGATGAATACCAAACCACTGATCCCCCACTCCATCGTGATCGCCACGCGCGAGAGCCAGCTGGCACTGTGGCAGGCCGAGCATGTCCAGGCACTGCTGCGCGCCCGGGGGCATGAAGTGGAATTGCTGGGCATGACCACCAAGGGCGACCAGATCCTGGACCGCACGCTGTCCAAGGTGGGCGGCAAGGGCCTGTTCGTCAAGGAGCTGGAAGTGGCGCTGGAAGAAGGACGCGCCCACATCGCCGTGCACTCGCTCAAGGACGTGCCCATGGAGCTGCCCGAAGGCTTTGTGCTGGCCTGCGTGATGGAACGCGAAGACCCGCGCGACGCCTTTGTCTCCAATCGCTACGCCGCGCTGGCCGAGCTGCCGCAGGGCGCCGTCGTCGGCACATCGAGCCTGCGCCGCCAGGCACTGCTGCAGGCCCTGCGCCCCGACCTGAGGATAGAGCCGCTGCGCGGCAACGTGAACACCCGCCTGCGCAAGCTGGACGAAGGCCACTACGACGCCATCGTGCTGGCCGCTGCCGGCCTGATGCGCCTGGGCCTGGCCGACCGCATCCGCGCCAGGTTCGAGCCCGCCGGCATGCTGCCTGCCGCAGGCCAGGGCGCGCTGGGCATCGAGGTGCGCGCCGACCGCCAGGACCTGATCGACGCCCTGGCCCCGCTGGCCCACCAAACCACCTGGCTGACCGTGACCGCCGAGCGCGCCGTCAGCCGCTGCATGGGCGGCAGCTGCTCCATGCCGCTGGCGGCGCACGGCACCTTCGACGGCCAGCAACTGCGCCTGGACGCAGCCTGGGGAGACCCGCAAGGCCGGCTGCCGCTGGTGCAGGTGCACGCCGACGCCACCGTCACCGACTTCGCCAGTGCCGACGCACTGGGCCAGCACGTGGCTGCGCTGCTGCAGGCGGCGGGCGCCCAGCCGGCCCCCAAGCTCTAGACGGCACGCCCACATGCCACCGCGCATACTCGTCACCCGCCCGGCCCATGACGCGGCCGCGTGGGTGGATGCGCTGCAGGCCCGGGGCCTTCCGGCCCAGCCGCTGGCGCTGATGGCCATAGGCCCCTGCCGCGATGCGGCCACGCAACAGGCCTTGCAGGCCGCCCGCAACGCGCTGCGCGAAGGCCCGGGCTACCGCGCCGTGATGTTCGTCAGCGGCAACGCCGTCCAGCATTTCTTCGGCACCGACCCCGCACGGCTTCCGGCCTCCACCCGCGCCTGGACGCCCGGCCCCGGCACCGCCCAGGCGCTGCTGGCCCTGGGCATTGCGCCAGCACAGATCGACGGCCCGCCGCCGGACGCCGCCCAGTTCGAATCCGAAACGCTATGGCAGCGCGTGCATGACCAGATCCATGCGGGCGACCGCGTGCTCATCGTGCGCGGCGACAGCCAGGCAGGAGCGCCCAGGACCGTGCCGGCCACGGCAGGCGCCGGCCGCGATTGGCTGGCCGCCCGACTGCGCGAGGCAGGTGCCCAGGTCGAAATGCTGGCCGTCTACCAGCGCGAACTGCCTGCCTGGGATGCAGCCCAGACGGCACTGGCACGCCAGGCTGCCGAAGATGGCACGCTGTGGCTGCTCAGCAGCGCCGAATCCGTTGCCAACCTGCAACAGCTCCTGCCGGGCCAATCGTGGCAAAAAGCGCGAGCGCTCGCTACGCACGAGCGAATCGCTGCCCAGGCAAGACACATGGGATTCGGAGATGTCAAGCAATGCCGGCCCGCTCTGGAGGACGTGGTTGCGTCGATAGAATCGTCGCCATGAGTTCCGACGCAGCGCAAGACCGCCCCACCCCGCAGGACCTAACGCCCGCATCCTCCGCAGCAGCCTTCGCAGCCGGCTCCGCCCAAAGCAGCCCTGCTGCAGACCTGCGCGGCGGCTCCTCGGCCCTGGTCTACGGCGTGGGCGCCGTGGCCGTCGCGGCGCTCATTGCCTGCGGCATGCTGTGGCAGCGCCTGGGCAATATCCAGGAACAGCTGGCGCGCCAGTCCGCGCAGTCCGGCTCCCAGTCGGTCGAGGCCCGCACCCTGGCGCGCGATGCCCAGGACCTGGCCCGCGATAGCGCGGCGCGCACCTCGGTCATGGAGGCGCGCATTGCCGAGCTGTCTCTGCAGCGCACGCAGCTCGACGAACTCCTGCAAAGCATGTCGCGCTCGCGCGACGAAAACCTGGTGGTGGACATCGAATCGTCCATCCGCCTGGCACAGCAGCAGGCCGAGCTGTCCGGCAGCCTGCAGCCGCTGGTGGCCACGCTCAAGAACGCCCGCCAGCGCATTGAACGCGCCGCCCAGCCCCGGCTGGCCCCGGTCATGCGCGCGCTGGACCGCGACCTGGAACGGCTGGCCCGCATGAGCGTGACCGACACCGCCGGCCTGCTCACGCGCATCGAGGACCTGGTGCGCCTGGTCGACGAGATGCCCCTGCTCAACGCCGTGGCCCAGCCACGCGCCAGCCGCCATCGCGGCGTGACGCGG
>NZ_JTKZ01000234.1:0-450 GCF_000799035.1 Delftia sp. ZNC0008 | reverse complement strand
GTCCTCGGTCCTCGAGGAGATGCAGGCATGAGCGCCGCCCTCCAGGCAGGCAGCATGCTCGCGCGCTGCGCCGCTGCACGGGCAGAGGCGGGCGGCGTCATGGTCTACACCCTGCGCGTGCAGGGCGCTTCGGCGCAATTCCTCGGCGGCCTGCGGCCCGGCCGGCATGTGGCCGTCGAGCATGCCGACGCCAGTGGCACCATGCAGCAGCGGCTGTACTCCATCACCCGCTACGAGCCCTGCAGCGAGCACGACGGCGCCGGCCAGTTCGACATTGCCGTCAAAAGCTCGGGCCGGGGCAGCGTCTCCGACCACATGCATGCGGTGCTGCGCGCAGGCTCCACGCTGCCGCTGGGCGGCGTGGCCGGTGACATCACGGCCGACCTGGTGCTGGGCCTGGACTCCCTGGTCATGCTGGCCGGCGGCATCGGCCTGACCTTGCCGCTGGCG
>NZ_JTKZ01000776.1:0-2326 GCF_000799035.1 Delftia sp. ZNC0008 | reverse complement strand
CGCTGCGGCTGCGGGGGCCTGGCTGGCGCCGGGCTGGGACGCGCAGCCTGCCAGCGCAAGCGCGACGGCCATCAAGGTCATACGGAAGGGGGTGAACGGCATGTATCGCTCCTGGAAAGGCATTGAATGATCCAGCCTTGTGGGCTGAATGCGGCACGATGCAATAAACATGCCCCGCCTGCATCAGCGCAAATCCCGATGGGAGCCACGCAGCGAATGCGCTAAAAGCGCTTCCGAAAAAGGAGCGGTGAACGCTTTGCGGGATTGCGCCCAAGGCCTGAAAGGCTTGGGGTTTTTTGGGGCCGTTCCAAAGGCCGTACCACGCTCAGATGGCCAGCGGGTCCACGTCCACCAGCCAGCGCACCAGGGCGCGGTGCTCGGGCTGTGCCCTGATCCAGTGCAGATGCGCCTGCCAGGCCCAGAGAAAGCGCAGCAGGGCGGGCCGCTGGGCCGACTCGATCAGCATCTGCGCCCGCTCCACATTGGCCACGCGCTGGACGGACATGGGAATGGGCGGGTAGAGAAACACATCGTCCACATGGGGCAGGCCGGCCTGGCGCGCGGCTTGGGCGGCGGCGGCCAGAAAGGCCTGGGCGGCCTCCTGGCTGCGCGCATCGGCACGCACGATGGCCTGGAAGGCAAACGGCGGCATGCCCGCATCGCGCCGCTCGCGCAGCTGGCGCGCCGCAAAGGCAGGGTAGTCGTGCGAGCGCAGCGCGGTGTAGACGGGATGGGACGGGTCGTGCGTCTGTATCCACATCTCCGGATGGCTGCCCTGGGCGGCCACGTAGTGCGCGTCGCGTCCTGCGCGGCCGGCGGCCTGCATCAGCAGGCTGAACAGGCGCTCGGGCGCTCGGTAGTCGCTGGAGAAAAGAGCGCTGTCGGGCTGGACGGCGGCCACCAGGGTGATGCGCCGGAAGTCATGGCCCTTGGCCACCATCTGGGTGCCGACCAGCACGTCGATGTCGCCGGCATGCACCTGGGCCAGTTGCTCCTCCAGTGCGCCCTTGGCGCGCGTGGTGTCGGCATCGATGCGCGCCACGCGGGCGGGCTCGCGGTCGGGGCGCTGCACATTGCGCAGCAGGCGGGCCAGTTCTTCCTCCAGCTGCTCCGTGCCCTTGCCCAGCGGCAGGATGTCGGGATTGCCGCAGCCGGGGCAGGCCATGGGCACGCGCTGGGTGTAGCCGCAGTGGTGGCAGCGCAGCGTGCGGTCGGCCTTGTGGAAGACCTGGTGGGCACTGCAGTGCGGGCAGTCGCTTTTCCAGCCGCAGTCGGCGCAGAACAGCACGGGCGCGAAGCCGCGGCGGTTGAGCAGCACCAGGCTTTGCTCGCCGCGCTGCACACGCTCGGTGATGGCATCGATCAGCGGCGGCGAGAACACGGCCTTGTGCGGCTGCTGGCCCATGTCCACCAGGCGCACGCGCGGCAGGGCGGCCGCGCCGATGCGGCTGGGCATGTGCAGGCGCAGGTAGCGGCCGCCCTGCGGCTCGTCGGCATTGGGCGGGCGGCTGGCGTGCCAGCTCTCCAGCGAGGGCGTGGCGCTGCCCAGGATGACCTTGGCGCCGGTATCGCGCCCGCGCCAGATGGCCAGGTCGCGCGCCGAGTAGCGCGCGCCTTCCTGCTGCTTGTAGCTGGCGTCGTGCTCCTCGTCCACCACGATCAGCGACAGCCCCGGCAGGCTGGCGAACACCGACATGCGCGTGCCCAGCACGATGCGCGCCGTGCCCGTGTGTGCCGCCAGCCAGCTCTTGAGCCGCTGCGGGTTGGTCATGCCGCTGTGCATGCTGACCACGCAGGCCGCTCCGTACTGCGGCGCAAAGCGCGCCAGGAAGCGCTGCTCCAGCTGGGGCGTGAGGTTGATCTCGGGCACCATCACCAGCACCTGGGCGCCGGGGTCGGCATCCAGCGCGGCCTGGGTGGTCCTCAGGTAGACCTCGGTCTTGCCGCTGCCCGTGCTGCCGTAGAGCAGGAAGGGGCCGGGGTGGGCGGCGATCTGCGTGAAGACGTCGGCCTGCTCGGCGCTGAGGACGATGGGGGGAATGTCTGCGGCGGCCGGTGCGAGCGCTGATGCAGGCGCAGCGCCAGGCGCCTGTTGCGCCTGTTCCGCCTTTGCAGCCTTGGCCGCTCTCTTCGCCGCGGCCTTGGTCGGCCTGAGCCGGCGCGCCAGTTGCTCGGCCGTCATGTCGCGCAGTTGCGGCGGCAGGGCCGTCACGGCGATCTCGCCCACGCTGCGCTGGTAGTAGTAGGCGGCGAAGGCCACCAGCCGCCGCCAGGCCGCCGGCAGCGGCGCGATGCCCTCCAGCACGGCGCAGATGGCGCGCAGCTC
>NZ_JTKZ01000881.1:0-1021 GCF_000799035.1 Delftia sp. ZNC0008 | reverse complement strand
GAAGCCCGACTCTTGCATCTGCATGAAGGACTCCAGCATGCCCGCCGTGAGCCGCACGCTGACCTTTGCGCCCGCGGGCCAGTCCATGGGGCCGCCGGCATCCCATGGCAGTTCTACCCCGCGATCCACGATCAGGTTCACGCCATCGATCTGGCGGATCGTGACGACCTCCCACTGTCCGGGCATCGTGGCGTCCGTGATGGTCGCGCGCAGGGAGCGCGTCCCGCTGGGGTTGGCAAAGCCGTCCAGGCCCGCGCCCGTGGTCACGATCGTGCCGTACCCCGGATCACCGCTGTCGTTGGTCAGGGCCGAGGCCAGCACGGTCTCGGCGTTGTTGGAAAACAGGTCCATGGCCCTGCCTCCTTACGCCGGCACCAGCGAGAAGATGCGCGCGGCGCCGTTGGACCACTGCACCACCAGGCCGCCGCCATTGGTGGCCAGCGGCAGGCCCAGCACGTCGGTGATGCGTGCGATCAAGGGCGACGTGGCCGGCGTGCCGGTGTCCTTGTACAGCAGCACGCTGCCGATGGTGGAGCCGGCGGCCAGAGCGCCGAAGTTGGCATCGTCGGCATCCAGCACGCCGCCGGCAACGCTGCGGCCATCCAGGGGCAGTGCCGAACCGATGAGCGTGCCCACGTCCGGGAGGAACTCATGCGCCGCGTCATAGACATAGGCGCTGGGCAGCAGGGCCACGCGGATGTTGTCGGCCGAGAAGTTAATGGAGCCGGACCACATCTTCTCCGCGCCCTTCGGGTAGATCGGCAGGTTGATGCGCGCGATCTTCTTGACGCCGTTGTCCCAGGGGATGGTCACGGCGCCGCCGTTGGTGGACATGGGCAGGCCTGTCACAGTGTCCAGGAAGAACAGCACCGGCGACGTGGAAGTGTTGCCCGTGTCCTTGAAGATCACGACCGAGCCGATGGTCGAGCCCGGTGCCAGGGCGCCGAAGTCCAGATCGTCCGCGTCCAGCACGCCGCCGGTGATCGTCTTGTTGAGCAGGGGCTGGGCCGTGCCGATGATC
>NZ_JTKZ01000065.1:0-728 GCF_000799035.1 Delftia sp. ZNC0008 | reverse complement strand
CGCGCACGCGAGGCCGCTGTGGCCTGGCCCGGCGCAGCCGACATGCTGGCCCCGATGGGCTTTGCGCTGCAGGCCCACCTGGCCGCCACCCATGACGTGGCCCTGCCGCCCGGCCACCGCGCCCGCCAATGGCCCGTGGTGCTGCACAGCGATTGGCTGGGCGCGCGCCGCGCCATGCTGCGCGCCAGCGCGGCCATCGCCATCGTGGGCCTGCTGTGGGTGGTGACGGGCTGGAGCGGCGGCGCCTACATGCTGCTGGGCATGTCCATCATGCTGACCGTGTTCTCGGGCTTCGAGAACCCGTCGGCCACCATGCGCCATGTGACCCTGGGCCAGGCCATGGGCGTGCTGGTGGCCCTGGCCTGCCAGTGGCTGGTCTGGCCGTTCGCCAGCAGCCAGGCGGGCCTGGTGTGGCTGATGCTGCCCTTTGTCTACGTGGGCGCACTGCTGTTCTCGCACCAGCGCACCGCGCTCTCGGGCTATGACTGCAACATGGTGCTGCTGCTCCTGCTGCAGCCCCACTACCCGCAGACGGCCAGCTTCGGCCATGCGCTGGCCCTGGGGCTGGCGGTGGTGTCCGGGCCGCTGGCCGGCTGGGCTGCCTACCGATTCATCCTGCCGGTCACCCTGCAGGGACGGCTGCAGGGCCTGCGCTCCATGATGGTCCACGAGCTGCAGGACATGGCCGCCACGCCGGGCCATGCGCGCGATGGCCGCATCTGACGCGG
>NZ_JTKZ01000142.1:0-3139 GCF_000799035.1 Delftia sp. ZNC0008 | reverse complement strand
CCCGCAACCGCCACGACGCAGGTTGCCCGCAGCGAAGCGGAGGGTCGCGGACATTCGGGTCGCCTTTGCTTTGCCTACTTTCCTTTGGCGAAACAAAGGAAAGTAGGTCGGCCGCCGGGCCGAGACCCGGCCTCTGTCGCCAGAGGCGCGACAGAGTCAAAAAGGAAGCTCAGGCAGCCAACCTGAACCGCTCCACCACCCCCCCAAACCCCCTCTCCAGATCCGCAATCAGATCCAAAGGATCCTCCAGCCCCACATGCAACCGCACCACAGGCGCAGTCCCCGTCCACACACTGTGCTCCCGCAACCGCTCAGGCTGCGCCACCAGCGCCAGGCTCTCGTACCCGCCCCAGGAAGCCCCCTGCGCAAACTGCCGCAACGAGTCAACGAACACGGCGCCGGCACCGGCGTCCACCCCTTCGGCAAACGCGAATGACACCAGCCCGCTGGCCCCGCTGAAGTCCCGCTTCCACAGCGCATGGCCGGGATCGGAGGGCAGGGCCGGGTAGAAGACGCGGCCGACCTGGGGCTGCTGCTCCAGCCACTGGGCGATTTCAGTGGCGTGGCGCTGGTGCTGGGCCAGGCGCACGGGCAGGGTGCGCAGGCCGCGCAGTGCCAGGTAGGCGTCGTCGGCGCCTATGGTCAGGCCCAGGGCCTCGTAGGCGGTGGATATCTTTTTGGACAGCGCGGGGCCGTCGGTGATGACGATGCCCTGCATCACGTCGGAGTGGCCGGCGATGTACTTGGTCGCGGCCTGGATGGAGAGGTTGGCGCCATGCTCCAGGGGCTGGTAGAACCAGCCGCCGCTCCAGGTGTTGTCGGTGGCCACGGCAATGCCGTGCTGGCGCGCCACGGCGGCCAGGGCGGGCAGGTCCAGCACCTCGTAGAGCAGGGAGCTGGGCGATTCCAGGTAGACCAGGCGGGTGTTGGGGCGGATCTTGCCGGCCAGATCGTCGCGCGAGGGCGAGAAGTACTCCAGCGTGATGCCCAGGCGCTGCAGCAAGGTGGCGTCCACGCGGCGCACGGGCGAGTAGACGCTGTCGGCCACCAGGGCATGGTCGCCGGGCGAGAGCAGGGCGATGAGCACCAGGGTGATGGCGGACAGGCCCGAGGGCGTGAGAAAGGCGCGGTGCCCGCCCTCCAGCGCGACCACGGCGTCTTCCAGCGCGCGGTGCGTGTCCAGGCCGTGGCGGCCGTAGGAGGCCACGCGCTCGCCGGCCTCGCGGCGGTGGTGCAGGTCGGCGTAGGCGGCGCTGTCGGCAAAGCGCACGGTGCTGGTGCGCACCACGGGCACGTTGACGGGGCCGGAGCCGCCCTGCAGCGGCGGCGTGCCTGCGTGCAGCAGGCGGGTCGACGGGCCCAGGACCGCAGTCTGAGGGTGTCGGCGCGGGGCGGCGGGATGCGTGTCGGGGCGGATGTCTGCGGTCATGGAGGGGTGCTCCGGGTGGTGGGGATCAAAGGGCAAAGCGCAGGCTGTTGAAGGGCAGCGGCGTTGTGGCCGGCGCGGCTGGCGCAGGCCTGGACCGTGCACCATCGCCCAGGGCGCGCTGCAGGAATTCGCGCGTGCGCTCGCTGCGCGGGCTGCCGAAGATCTGGGCGGCCGGGCCGTGCTCGACGATGCGGCCGGCCTCGGTGAAATAGACCTGGTCGCTGACCTCTTCGGCAAAGCGCATTTCGTGCGTGACCAGCACGCAGGTCATGCCGTCCCTGACCAGGTCGCGGATCACGGTCAGCACCTCGCCCACGGTCTCGGGGTCCAGGGCGGAGGTCACTTCGTCGAACAGGATCAGCTCGGGCCGCATGGCCAGGGCGCGCGCAATGGCCACGCGCTGCTGCTGGCCGCCGGACAGCTCGCCGGGGTAGGCGGATTCCTTGTGGTCCAGGCGCACCTTCTGCAGCAGGGCGCGGGCCTCGCGCTCGGCCGTGGCGCGGTCGCGGCCGACCACGCGCGTGGGGGCGATGACCAGGTTCTCCAGCACCGACAGATGGGGGAACAGGTTGTACTGCTGGAAGACGAAGCCCACGCGCTTGCGCAGGGCGATCAGCTCGGCCTCGGTGCGCAGCTGGTCCACGCGCGTGCCCGCCACCGAGATGGCGCCGCGCTGGGGCCGCAGCAGGCCGGTGATGCAGCGCAGGATGGTGGACTTGCCCGAGCCCGAGGGCCCGATGATGGTCACCGCCTCGCCGCGCCGCACCTGCACGTCGATGCCCTTGAGCACCTGGTTGTCGCCAAAGGACAGGTGCACATCCTGCAGGTGGACCAGGGCGGGCGCCGTGCTGGACTCTGCCGAGGCGGCACTATGCACCGCCTGGGTGACGTGCTGTGTGCCAGCGCTGCCCGACTCAGGGACACCAAGCAAGGGCCGCCCCGCAGCGAAGGTGTCGTCCCCCTCCCGCGAAGCGAGAGAGGGGGAAGCGGCGAAGCCGCTCAGGGGGAGCGTTTCAGTGATTTTCATGGCGTCGCTCCAGGCTGCGCGTGGCGCGCGCAATGGGATAGCAATAGGCGAAAAACAGCGCGAGCAGCGTGAAATACACAAGGATGGTGAAGTCCGTGCGTGCCACGGTGTTGCTGGCGATCTGGGCGGTGTCCACCACGTCGTGCACGCCCACCAGCGAGGCCAGCGAGGTGCTCATGGTGATGCTGGCGTAGAGGTTCATCCACGGCGGCAGCATGCGGCGCACGCACTGCGGCAGCACGATGAGGCGGAAGATCTCGCTGCGGCGAAAGGCCAGCGACTGGGCCGCCTCCCACTGCGCGCTGGGAATGGACTGGATGGCGCCCCGGAAGATCTCGGCCACGTTGGCGCTGGTGGGCAGGGCCAGGCCCAGCACCACCTTGACCCAGTCGGGGAACGGAAAGGTCCAGCCCACCAGCTTCAGCTCGAACGGGAACACATAGGTGGTGAAGTAGATGAGCACCAGGATGGGCGCATTGCGAAACAGCTGCACATACCAGCGCACGCCCGTGCGCACGGCCGGCGTGGGCGACAGCGACAGGGCGCCCAGCACCAGGCCGGCCACGGTGCCGATGGCCACGGCCAGCACGCTGATCTCGATGTTGACCAGGAGGCCGCGCAGCAGCGCGGGCAGCCATTTCCACAGGTGCACGAAGGCAGGCGGGGCGCTGTCCGTGACGCGG
>NZ_JTKZ01000734.1:27342-33676 GCF_000799035.1 Delftia sp. ZNC0008 | reverse complement strand
CCGCGTCTGGAGTGCGGGCCGCAAGCTGCTGCTCATGGCGCTGCTGGGAACGGGCCTGTTCCTCATCGATTCACCGTGGCTGCTGGCCCTGGCCGGCGCCGCCTGCGGCCTGCTGTGGCTGTCGCTGGGCCGCGCCACCGAGGGCGCACGGCGGCTCATGCTGTCGGTGACCGTGGCCGCCCTGCTGGTGGCTGCCTTCCATGTGTGGATGCAGCATTACGCCCTGGCCGCCTCCAGCGCGCTGCGCCTGGTCTGCGCCTCCACGCTGGGCATGGCGCTGACCGTGAGCACGCGCCCCAGCGATCTGGTCGATGTGCTGGAGCGGCTGCTGGCGCCGCTGGAGCGCATCGGCATCTCCCCCGAACAGGTGGCCCTGCAGCTGGCATTGATGCTGCGTTTCACCGAGCATTTCTTCGTGCAGTGGAAGCGCATGGACGATGCCCACCGGCTGCGCACGGGCCGCGCCGGCGGCCTGCGCCTGATTGCGCCGCTGACCATCCACATGCTGCAGGCCACGCGCCGCGTGTCCGATGCGCTGTGGGCGCGCCTGGGCCGCTGAGGCCTGCCCTGCCGATTTGCCCTGCTGAACTGCCCTTCCTGACCGACAGCGAGAACTCTCCATGACCGCTCCCTCCACCGTCTCACGCGCCTCGGCGCGCTCCATGGCCCAGGTCTCGCTGTTCGCGGCACTGATGGCCGTCATGGGCCTGATTCCCAAGATCGACCTGCCGCTGGGCGTGCCCATCACCATCCAGTCGCTGGGCGTGATGCTGGCCGGCGTGATGCTCGGCCCCTGGCGCGGCATGCAGTCCATGCTGCTGTTCCTTGCGGCCGTGGCCGTGGGCCTGCCGCTGCTGTCGGGCGGGCGCGGCGGCATTGCCGTCTTCATGGCGCCCTCGGCCGGCTACCTGCTGGGCTACCCGCTGGCGGCCTGCATTGCCGGCCTGGTCATGCGTGCGCTGCCCCAGGGCTCGCCCCGGCGCGCGGCGCTCAGCGCCTTTGCGGCCTCGGCGCTGGGCGGGCTGGTGGCCCTGCATGCCTTCGGCGTGCTGGGGCTGATGCTGATGGCCAAGCTCAGCCTGTCGCAGGCCTTCATGGCCACCTTGCTGTTCGTGCCCGGCGATCTGGTCAAGTGCGTGCTGTGCGCCCTGGTGGTGCACACGGTGGCGCGCGGCATGCCGGACTGGCCGTTCGGAGGCCGCCAGCATGGCTGAGCCATCCGCGCGTCATCCGCTGGCCGCGCCGCTGCAGCACCCATGGACCCTGGTCCATGGCCCGCTGGAGCATTGGGCGCGGCAGCGCCCCGATGCGATGGCGCTGCAAAGCGAGGCCGGCCAATGGAGCTTTGCCGCGCTGCATGCCGCCGTGCTGCAGCGCTCGGCCGCGCTGGTGGCCGGCCAGGCGCCAGAGATGCTGCTGGTGGACACGGGCGGCAGCGCCAGCACCGTGGATGCCATCGTCGAATTCCTCGCCATCCTGCACAGCGGCCGCTGCGCCGCCGTGGCCGATCCTGATTGGCCCGAGGCCGTGCGCAGCCGCATCGAGGGCTGGCTGCCCACGGCGCCCAGCGCTCTGGCCGAGGCCACGGCCACCGGCGCCTTCTACACCGGCTTCACCTCGGGCAGCACCGGGCTGCCCAAGGGCTTCATGCGCCACCACCGTTCGTGGACAGAGAGCTTTCGCGTCTGCCTGCAGGACTTCGGCCCCGTGGCCGCGCAGCGCACCATGGCGCCCGGGCGCATCTCGCATTCGCTGTTCCTGTTCGGCGTGATGCAGGGCCTGTGGTGCGGCGAAGGCGCCGTGGTGCAGGAGCGGTTCTCGGCGGCGCGCTGCCTGACCAGCCTGGCGCGCGGCGAAGCCCCCTGCCTGGTCGCCGTGCCCAGCCAGCTGCTGCTGATGCTGCAATGGGCCGCACACCGCGCGCTGGCGCCCATCCCCGAGGTGGAACTGATCATGATCAGCGGCGCGCGCTGGATGCGCGCCCAGACCCCAGCCCTGCGCGCGCTGTTTCCGCGCGCACGCATCATCGAGTTCTACGGCGCCTCGGAGGCCAGCTTCATCGCCTGGATGGAGGCCGACGAACAGGCCCCGCCCCAGGCCGTGGGCCGGCCCTTCAGCAATGTGCAGTTGCAGATCCGCCCCGCCACGCAGCAGCCCGGCGACCAGCCCCTGCAGCCGGGCGAGGACGGCCTGATCTACATGCGCAGCCCCATGCTGTTCATGGACTATGTGGGCGAGGCGCGCGATGGCACGGCCGCGCTGCGCGACGGCGAATGGCTGTCCGTGCGCGACATGGGCCATATCGATGCCGGCGGCCAGCTGTGCCTGGCCGGGCGCCAGAGCCGCATGCTCGTCACCCAGGGCAAGAACCTGTTCCCCGAGGAAGTCGAGACCCTGCTGGCCGCGCACCCGGGCGTGGCCCAGGTCTCCATCCAAGGCCTGCCCGACGCGCTGCGCGGCATGCAGGTGCACGCCGTCGTGCAATGGCACGGCGCCGCGCCCGCAGGCTCCGCACAGGCGCTGGCGGCCTGGCTGCGCGACCGGCTGGAAAGCTACAAGCTGCCGCGCCAATGGTGGAGCTGCACCGACTGGCCGCAGACCGCCAGCGGCAAGACCGACCACGGCCGGCTGGCGCGCGCACTGGCCGCCACTGCCACCGCCACAGACGCTGGCCGGGCACTGCCCGGCGAACCCGCGCTGCTGCCCCTGCCATGAACCTGCAAGACGCCCCCGTCATCCTGGCCTGGGCGCGCAGCCCTGTCGCCCCCGTGGGCGGTGCATTGCGCGAATTTGCTGCGCACGAGCTGGGCGCGCCCGTGCTCCAGGCCCTGCTGGCCCGGGCCGGCCTGCCTGCCCGGGCCGTGGATGCCGTGGTCTTAGGCAACGCCCTGGGCGCAGGCGGCAACCCGGCCCGCATGCTGGCCCTGGCTGCGGGCCTGCCGGAGCGCTGCGCGGCCCACAGCGTGGATACCCAGTGCTGCTCGGGCCTGGACAGCGTGGCCCTGGCCGCAGGCCTGCTGATGTCGGGCCAGGCCGATATCGTGGTGGCCGGTGGTGCCGAGGCCTGGAGCCGCGCCCCCATCCGCCAGACGCGCCCGCGCCATGCAGGCGAGCTGCCCGTCACCTATGACCGCCCCGCCTTCGCCCCCGATCCCGCACGTGACCCGGACCTGCTGCAATCGGCCGCCGACCACGCGCTGGCCCACGGCATCACCCGCGCCGTTCAGGAGGCCCATGCCATCCAGAGCCACGCGCAGGCGCTCGCGCACCGCGACCGGTTGGCCCAAGAGATCGTGCCCATGGCGGGGCTGGACCACGACGCCTATCCGCGCGCCCTGAATCCGGCCCGCGTTGCCCGCATGCCCGTGGTGGCCGAAGCGGGCAGCGCCTTTGATGCCCAGGCGCGCCAGCGCCATGCGCTGAGCACGCCCACCATCTCGCCCAAGGCCGATGGCGCTGCCCTGGTGCTGCTGGCCACGCCGCAGGCCTGTGCACGCCTGGGCCTGCAGCCACGCGCCCGCTGGGTGGCCAGTGCCTCGCTGGGCCATGCGCCCGAAACACCGCTGGTCGCCGCCGCACTGGCGGCCCAGCAGGTGCTGGAGCGTGCAGCCGCAGCGCTGCAGCTGCCTGGCCTGACTGCGGCAGAGCTCCAGGCTGTGGAGCTGCACGATGCCTTCGCCGTGCAGGCCCTGGCCTTTGCCGAAACCCTGGGCCTGCCGCTGCAGCAGCTCAACACCGGCGGCGGTGGCCTGGCGCGCGGCCATCCCATAGGCGCATCGGGCGCGGTTGCGCTGGTGCGCATGCTCTCAGACCTGCACCGCACGCCAGCAGCCCACAGACCGGCCCTGGGCCTGGCCGCCATTGCAGGGGCTGGCGGCATAGGCGCGGCCTGCCTGGTGCAGGCGCTTTGAATCCATGGACTCCGCATTTCCCATGTCCGCCAACCCACCGTCCGACACCCTTCCCTTTGGCGATGCGCATGAGGCCCTGGTGCACGCGCGCCGCTCCGTGCGCGCCTACCGGCCCGATCCCGTGCCGGACGCGCTGCTGCACCATTTGCTGCAATCGGCCCGCCGGGCGCCCAGCGGCGGCAACCTGCAGCCCGGCCAGTTCATCCAGGTGCGCGGCAGCCTGCGCGGCGCACTCACACAGGCGCTGCTGGCCGACTGGCAAGGCGGAGCACCTGAGCGCGAGGACTACGGCTACTTCCCCCGCCCCATGCCCATGGCGCTGCGCAAGCGCCAGGTGGCATCGGCCCAGGCCCTGTACAGCGCCCTGGGCGTGGCCCGCGAGGACCGTGCCGGGCGCGACGCGCAGTTCGGCCGCAACTACCGCTTCTTCGACGCGCCCGTGGCCCTGGTCGTGAGCATTGATGCCCGCTTCGGCGCAGGCGGTTACATGGACCTGGGCATGACCCTGTACGGCCTGCAAATGGCCGCAGCCGCCCAGGGCCTTGGCAGCTGCGCCATCGGCGCCCTGGCCTCCTACCCCGACACCGTGCGCCGCGTACTCGACCTGCCGCCCGGCGAGCACATCGTCTGCGGCCTGGCCCTGGGCTGGCCCGACGAGGCCGCCCCCGTTAACCGTACCCAGACCACCCGCGCACCGCTGACCGAATACTTCAAAGTGCTGGGGGAATGAAAAAAAGCTGCCGAAATCGGCAGCTTTGCGAGCTCGCGCCCACTAGTACGGGTCATGGCGATGGCACCACCAAGGCCCAACCCGGGGACACCGAGGAAGGGCAGCCCCGCACCGAGGGTGTCGTCCCCCTCCCCCGCGAAGCGGGTAGAGAGGGGGAAGGCGCGTCAGCGCCTCAGGGGGTGCGTTCTTCAGAACGCAGGAATCACCGACCCCTTGAACTGCACATCAATGAACTGGCGCACTTCATCGGAGTGGTAGGCCTTGATCAGCTGCGCCACCCAGGGCTTGCCCTTGTCGGCATCGCGCGCGACCAGGATGTTCACATAGGGGTTCTTGGCGGCTTCCTGCGCAATGGCATCGGTCTTGGGGTTCAGGCCTGCCGAGATCGCGAAGTTGGTGTTGATGGCCGAGGCGTCCAGGTCATCCAGCGAGCGTGGCAGCTGGGCTGCGTCCAGCTCCACGAAGCGCAGCTTCTTGGGGTTGGAGACCACGTCCAGCGGCGTGGCCTTCAGGCCCGCGATTTCCTTGAGCTTGATCAGGCCCTGGGCCTGCAGCAGCAGCAGCACGCGGCCACCGTTGGTGGGGTCGTTGGGGATGCCGAACTTGGCGCCCTGGGGCAGGTCGGCCAGCTGCTTGATCTTCTTGGAATAGATGCCGATGGGGAAATTCACCGTGTCGGCCACCCAGCCGATCTTGTAGCCGCGGTCGCGCACCTGGGCGTCGAGGTAGGGGCGGTGCTGGTAGCTGTTGGCATCCAGGTCACCGGCAGACAGCGCGGCATTGGGCTGCACGTAGTCGCCGAATTCAACGATCTGGATCTTCAGGCCGTTCTTCTCGGCGACCTTCTTGACCTGCTCCATGATCTGGGCGTGCGGGCCGGCCGTGACGCCGACCTTGATGGGCTTGTCCTGCGCCTGCGCGGGCATGGCCAGCAGGGTCATGGCGGCGGTGCTGGCAATCGCGGCGGCCGTGAGCGTGCGGCGGAGGAAATGGCGCTTGGTGGGCATGGATGCGGTTCCTTGTAACCTGTCAAAAACACAGGCGCACACTGTAGCGCCAACACAGCGCACGGCGACCGTACCGGCACACTGCGGCTAGACAGTTTTTTCAGTAGCTCACAACCGGCGCCGCAGCGCGGGCGTCAGCGGTCCTGGAACTCGGGCGTTGCCATGACCTGGTGGGCCACGACATCCAGTACGGGGTGGGGTTGCTCCTGGCGGTCTATCCAGACCTTGGGCGTGAAGCTGCCACGCAGCGCCACGGCATCGCCTTCGATCAGATTGCGCAGCACCTCGCAGGCCTGGGCGTCGAATGCAACCACGTTGACCGGGATGGAAGTGCCATCGGATGCCTCGGAACGCACGCGGGCCACCATGAAGGGGCGCCGATTGCGGTCGCTGCGGTGTTCGGGCGTACCGGTGAGTCTGCCGGTAATCAGTCCATCCATCATGTGCGAGACCAGGAAGAAATCGTCAGTTACAAAAGACGCCATTGTAGGTGCAGGTCTTACGCATCCAGACCTGGCGGCGCATCTTCACGGTGCATGGAGTTTTCTGCGCTGGCTGCCCTCGCCATCCGCGAGGGAGCCGCCTGGCGGAACTGCACCCGCCCTTCGCCGCAAGGCACAATCGCGCGCAAAATCAAACGTACAAAGCAAAAAGCTCCTGACGTTTCCGTCAGGAGCTTTGCGTTG
>NZ_JTKZ01000734.1:22939-27332 GCF_000799035.1 Delftia sp. ZNC0008 | reverse complement strand
GGATTCGAACTCGCGACCCCTTGCACCCCATGCAAGTGCGCTACCAGGCTGCGCTACACGCCGAAGCATTGAATTATAGGGACTAAAAACGGGCCTTCAGGGAAAACGCAGAGATTTTTCAAAAATGTCTGCAAATTCCTGAAATGGCGACGTTCAGCCCCCCGCATCTTCTCACCCCTGATGCGTGGCGCGCACATGGTCCAGCAAGGCCTCCAGCGGATGGCGCACCTGGCGTTCGGACAGGCGCTTGACCTGGCTGCGGCAGGAGTAACCGGTGGCCAGCGGCTCGCCCAGCTCCTGCTTGCCTTCGATCTGCCGGGCCCATGACTGGGCATAGATGGTCTTGGAGGTTTCGAGGTTGCGCGACTCATGCCCGTAGGTGCCCGACATGCCGCAGCAGCCCGTGGCCTCCACGCTCAGGCGCAGGCCCCGTCGCTCGAAGAGCTGTGCCCACTGCTTGCCGCTGTCGGGCGCGTTGGTCTTTTCGGTGCAATGGGGCAGCAGGCGGTACGCAGTGCCTGCACTGCCCTCGTTCGTGCGCGCCTCGGGCAGCACCTGCTGCAGCCATTCCTGGGGCAGCGCCACCTTGGGCACCTCGCCCATGCCCGGCACCTTGAGGTATTCCTGCCGATAGGCCAGCGTCATGGCCGGGTCCAGCCCCACCAGCGCCACACCGGACTGAGCCAGTTGCGCCAGCTGCGCGGCATTGCGGATGGCCGCCTTGGCAAAGGCGCCCATGAATCCCTGCACATGCAGCGGCTTGCCATTGGGCAGCAGCGGCGCCAGCCAGACCTGGAACCCCAGGCGCGCGGCCAGCTCGATCAGCACCTGCAGCTGGCCGGTCTCGAAGTAGCGGGTGAAGCTGTCCTGCACGATGACCACGCTGCGCGCGCGCTGCTCGGGCGAAAGCGCGGCCAGCGCCTGCGCATCGGCCGCGCGCACCTTCCATTGCCGCAAGGTGGCTGCCAGGTCCAGCCGGCTCAGCAGCGGACCGTCGACCATGCCGATGCGCCGGCTGAGCACATCGCGCATCCATGGCGAGCCCATCACCCCGTTGTAGAGCGCGGGCATGCGCGCCAGCCACGGCATGGTGAACTCCAGCGAGCCGATCAGGTAGTCGCGCACGGGCCGCAGGTAGCGGCGGTGGTACAGCTCCAGAAAGCGCGAGCGGAATTCGGGCACGTTGACCTTGACGGGACACTGCCCGGCGCAGGACTTGCAGGCCAGGCAGCCGGCCATGGCGTCATAGACCTCGTGCGAGAAATCGGCCTCGCCGCGGCGCGCCGCGCGGCTGTTGCGCCAGCGCGCGGCCAGGCTGGACAGAAAGGGCTGGGGCCGCTGCGCGACCTCCAGCACGTTCACGCCTGCCTGCCCCTGCAGGCGCAGCCATTCGCGCATCAGCGAGGCCCGGCCCTTGGGCGAATGCACGCGCTGGCGCGTGGCCTTCCAGGACGGGCACATGGCGTCGTCCGGGTCGAAGTTGTAGCAGGCGCCATTGCCGTTGCAGTGCATGGCCGCGCCATAGCTTTGCCATACGCGCTCGTCGATCTGCCGATCCAGCTCGCCGCGCGTGGTGACGCCATCCACCTTGAGCAGCAAGGTCTTGCTGGCCGGCGGCGTGGCGATCTTGCCGGGGTTGAGCTGGTTGTGCGGGTCGAAGGCGGCCTTGAGCTGCTGCAGCGAGGGATACAGCTCGCCGAAGAAGGCCGGCACATATTCGGAGCGCAGGCCCTTTCCGTGCTCGCCCCACAGCAGGCCGCCATGGCGCTGCGTGAGTTCGGCCACCGCGTCGGAGATGGGGCGCACGAGGGCGGCGTCCACGGGGTTCTTCATGTCCAGGATGGGGCGCACATGCAGCACGCCGGCATCGACGTGGCCGAACATGCCGTACTGCAGGCCGTGACTGTCCAGCAGCGCGCGGAACTCGGCAATGAACTCGGGCAGGTTCTCGGGCGGCACGGCCGTGTCTTCGACAAAGGGCTGGGGCCGCGCCTCGCCCGCCACGTTGCCCAGCAGGCCCACGGCGCGCTTGCGCATGGCATAGACGCGGTGGACCGCTGCATTGCCCGCCGCCAGCGTATGGCCCAGCCGCTCCACGGAGGTATCCGCGCCCAGGTGGACGAGGAAGGCCTGCACGCGGCCATCGACCTCCTGCGGATCGTCGCCGCTGAATTCCACCAGGTTGATGCCCAGCGTGGGGCGCTGGCCGTCCTGCGGGAAGTACTCGGCCACGCTGCTCCAGACGAAATCCTTCATGGCCAGCAGCAGCACTTTGGAATCCACCGTCTCGATGGACAGCGGCCGGTGTGCCATCAGCGCGCGCGCATCGCGCAGCGCGTCCATGAAGCCCGCGTAGCGCACATTGACCAGCACCGAATAGCGGGGAATGGGCAGCACGTTGAGCCGCGCCTCCACCACGAATCCCAGTGAGCCTTCGGCGCCGCACAGCACGCTGTTGAGGTTGAAGCGCCCGTCGCCGTCGCGCAGATGGGCCAGGTCATAGCCGGTGAGGCAGCGGTTGAGCTTGGGGAATCTGGCCTCGATCAACTCCGCCTGGTCCTCGCTGATGCGCCGCGCCGTGCGGTGCACCTTGCCGATGCGGCCCGAATCGGCGCACATGCGCTCCAGCGCCTCGGCATCCAGCGGCGCGCTGTGCAGGCGCTCGCCGCCCAGCAGCACGAAGTCCAGCGCCAGCACGTGGTCGCGCGTCTTGCCATAGGTGCAGCTGCCCTGCCCGCTGGCATCGGTGTTGATCATGCCGCCGATGGTGGCGCGGTTGGAGGTGGACAGCTCGGGCGCAAAGAACAGTCCGTATGGCTTGAGCGCGGCGTTGAGCTGGTCCTTGACCACGCCTGCCTGCACGCGCACCCAGCGCTGCTCGGCATTGATTTCAAGGATGCCATTCATGTGCCGCGACAAGTCCATGGTCACGCCATGCGTGAGCGACTGCCCGTTCGTGCCCGTGCCGCCGCCGCGCGGTGTCAGCACCACATCGCGGAACTCAGGCCGCGCCAGCACCTGCGCCGCCCTGGCCACATCCTCGGCGTGACGCGGGTAGATGGCCGCCTGCGGCATGCGCTGGTAGATGGAGTTGTCCGTGGCCAGCACGGTGCGGCTGGCATGGTCCGTGTCCACGTCGCCCTCGAAGCCGGCGGCCTTCAACGCTTCAAGAAACTCAAGGTATTGGGCAGGCACGGGGGCGCTGGCGTGGGGCAGTGGGGCAATCGACATGGAAGGCAAGGTGGGGAGATTTGTTGCTGGCGATCAGCCCAGGAAACCCATGCATGCAATACACGATTTCAGGCCGACCATGGCCGCAAGTATCTCTACACTCTTCCTCTGGAACAAACGAAAATTGCGGCTGCGAACACTGCATAAAACTCATGAATTACCGACGCCTGACGCCCTCCATGTCCCTGCTGCTGGTCTTCGAGGCGGCCGCGCGCCACGAAAGCTATGCGCGAGCGGCCGAGGAGCTGTCGCTCAGCCAGAGCGCCATCAGCCGGCAGGTGCAGACACTGGAGGCGCAGTTGGGCATCAGCCTGTTCCGCCGCGAGGGCCGCACGGTGCGCCTGACTGATGTGGGGCGCCGCTACTTCATCGACCTGGGCGCCGCGCTGGGCCGCATACGCAGCGCCACCCTGCAGGCCATGTCACGCCAGTCCGGCGGTGGCACGCTCAACCTGGCCACCCTGCCCACCTTCGGCTCCAAATGGCTGCTGCCGCACCTGCATGGCTTCTACCAGGCGCAGCCCGGGGTGACCATGCACATCCATTCCCGCATAGGCGACATCGACTTCGACAGCGCAGAGATAGACGCCGCCATCACCGTGGGCACGGGAGACTGGCCCGGGCTGACCGCGCATCGCCTGTACCACGAGTTTCTGGTGGCGGTGACCAGCCCGCAGGCGCTGCAGCAGGCCGGGCAGGCAGCAGCCTCGCCGGATTGGGCGGGCCAGCAGGTGCTGCTCACGGTGGCCAGCAACCGGCAGGCCTGGAGCGAGTGGTTCACGCACTATCGGCTCGATCACCGGCAGATGCGGATAGGACCGAGCTTCGAACTGACCTCGCACCTGATACAGGCCGTGCTGGCAGGCATGGGCGTGGGCCTGGTGCCACGGGTGCTGGTGGAAGAGGAGATAGCGCGCGGTGAGCTGCACGTGGTGGGAGACGCCATCCCCAGCCAGCGCAGCTACTACCTGGTCTATCCCGAGAGGAACGCGACACTGCCGGCGCTGGCAGCCTTCCGGCAATGGCTGCTTGAGACCTGCGCCCAGGGTTGATTCCCGCGCAACGGCCGCTCCCCTTCAGCGGTTGGTAGCGGTTGGTAGCGGCTGACGATGGCACAAAGAAAAACGGACCACAGCCAGAAGCTGTGGTCCGTATTCATTTA
>NZ_JTKZ01000734.1:0-22929 GCF_000799035.1 Delftia sp. ZNC0008 | reverse complement strand
GGATTCGAACTCGCGACCCCTTGCACCCCATGCAAGTGCGCTACCAGGCTGCGCTACACGCCGAAGAATTCAATTATATACAGCTTTTTGCTCTCAAATAGAAAGCAGCGCACGAATCTGCAAAAGCTCCTCGCGCACGGCCTCCGGCTCCAGCGGAACGCTGACCGCGGCATCGCCACCGAGCAGCGGCGCGGCAGCCGGCGCCGACACCACGACACCGGCCTGCAGCGCGGGAACCACGGCAGACCCCGAGGCCTCACGCAGGCGGTTGCGCGCGCCGTTGATGGTGAAGCCCTGTTCGTACAGCAGCTCGCGGATGCGCCGGATCATCAGCACTTCGTGGTGCTGGTAGTAGCGGCGGTTGCCGCGCCGCTTCATGGGGCGCAGCTGCGTGAACTCCTGCTCCCAGTAGCGCAGCACATGCGGCTTGACGTCGCACAGATCCGCGACCTCACCGATGGTGAAGTAGCGCTTGGCGGGAATCTGGGGCAGAAGTGAAGCCATGGCAAATGTGGATGAAGTCAGGATGTGCAATGCCGCTGGCGCGCGGACGCCGATCCGGGAAGAAGGCCGAGCCTACTGCACAGCTCGCCTGCAGGCCAGCACCCTGTCGTAAAAACAGCCCATCCACCGCGAGGCAGACAGGCTGGCGACAGCTGGCCATGCAGGCCCGGGCAGGCTTTCCTCAGGCCTGGGAGCCCGATGTGCCTTCCTGGATCTGCTCCTTGAGCTTGCTGCTCGCATGGAAGGTCACGACGCGGCGCGCCTCGATCGGAATGGCCTCGCCCGTGCGCGGATTGCGCCCCGGACGCGGCGCCTTGGTGCGGATCTGGAAGTTGCCGAAGCCCGACAGCTTCACATCCTCGCCCGACACCAGGCTTTGCGAGACCAGCTCGAAGAACGCATCCACCATTTCCTTGGATTCGCGCTTGTTCAGGCCGATCTCGTCGAACAGCAGATCCGCCAGCTGCGCCTTGGTCAGCGCAGGCGAATCAAGACTTTCCACCGCCAGTTCCATCACAGGATCTCCTTTCACGGCATGCACCCTCCATCATGCGCGCAGGCGCGCACCCAGACGCTGCTGCAGCTGCTCGAGCACGGCCTGCACGGCCTGCTCGATCTGCACATCCGTCAGCGAGCTGTCGTCATGGCCCAGCGTCAGGCGCACGGCCAGGCTCTTTTCGTCCTGCGCCAGCGCGCCCGGAGCCGCTGTCTCGCCGGCCTTGAGCGCCTTGGGACGGAACACATCGAACAGCACGGCAGAGCGCAGCAGGCCGCCGGTCTGGGCAGCCTCCACCGCCTGCATGAGCTGGGCATGCGTGGTCTTTTCGTTCACGACCACGGCAATGTCGCGCTCCACGGCCTGGTGCTTGGCCACGGGCTTGAACACCGGCACCTCGCGCGCCAGCACGGCATCGAGCTCCAGCTCGAACAGCACGGGCGCCTGGGCCAGATCCCATTGCTGGCGCCACTGGGGATGCAGCTCGCCTATGAAGCCGATGGACTGGCCATCGAGCAGCACGCGTGCGCAGCGGCCCGGGTGCATGGCCGGATGCTCGGCCGGCTCGAACACAGGCTTGCGCGGCGCCAGCAGCGCCTCGACATCGCCCTTGACGTCGTAGAAGTCGACCTTGGTCTCGCCACGAGCCCATTGCAGCTGCTCGGCAGCTCCCCAGGCCAGGCCCGCCACGCGCATGGGCTGGTAGAAGCCCTTGACCGTGGTGTCGCTGTCAACAACGCTGTCATCCTTGAGGAAGACACGGCCCAGCTCGAACACGCGCACGCGCTCGGCCTTGCGGTCGGCATTGAACTTGAGCACCTGCATGAGCGAGCCGATGAGGCTGGAGCGCATCACGCTGAGCTGGCTTGCGATGGGGTTGAGCAGCTGGATGGGATTGGCGTTGCCAGCCAGATCCTTCTCCCACGCGGCTTCCACAAAGCTGAAGTTGATGGTTTCCTGGTAACCCAGATCGGCCAGCGCGCGGCGCACGGCGAACTGGCTGCGGCGGTTTTCGGCGCGCAGCTTGGGCGCAATGGGCGCCAGCGGCTTGGTCGTGGGCAGGTTCTCGTAACCCACCATGCGCGCCACTTCCTCGATCAGGTCTTCCTCGATGTTGATGTCGAAGCGGAAGCTGGGCGGCGTGACGGTGAGCACGCCATCGCCCTGCTCCACCGGCAGGCCCAGGCCGGCCAGCGCATCGTGGCATTGCTGCTGCGTGAGCGGCATGCCGATGACCTTGGCCGCACGCGCCACGCGCAGCGTGACGGGCTTGGGCTGGGGCATATTGGACTTCTGGTCGTCGACGGGGCCGCAGACGGTCTCGGGCGTGCCGCAGATCTGCAGCACCAGTTCCGTGATGCGCTCGATGTGCTCGACGGTCAGCTCGGGATCAACACCCCGCTCGAAGCGGTGGCCCGCATCGGTGGAGAAGTTGTAGCGGCGCGAACGGCCGGCAATCGACTTGGGCCACCAGAATGCGGCCTCGATGTAGATGTGGCGCGTGTCGTCGGACACGGCCGTGGCGTCGCCGCCCATGATGCCGGCCAGCGATTCGACTTCGCGCTCATCGGCGATCACGCCCACCTGGCCATCCACGGTGACGGTATTGCCGTTGAGCAGCTTGAGCTGCTCGCCTTCCTTGCCCCAGCGCACCTGCAGGCCGCCGTGGATCTTGTCCAGGTCAAAGATGTGGGAGGGGCGGCCCAGCTCGAACATCACATAGTTGGAGATGTCCACCAGCGGCGCCACGCTGCGCTGGCCGCAGCGCGCCAGGCGATCGACCATCCACTGCGGCGTCTTCGCCTGGGTGTTGACGTTGCGTACCACGCGGCCCGAGAAGCGGCCGCACAGGTCGGGCGCCTCGATCTTCACGGCCAGCCTGTCCTGCACACCCACCGCAGCAGGCGTGAACGACTGGGGCTTGAGCGGCGCACCGGTCAGCGCAGCCACTTCGCGCGCCACACCATAGACGCTCAGGCAATGCGCCAGGTTGGGCGTGAGCTTGAGCGTGAACAGGGTGTCATCCAGGTTCAGGTATTCGCGGATGTTCTGGCCCAGGGGCGCGTCCAGCGGCAGCTCCATCAGGCCGCCATGGTCCTCGGACAGCTTGAGTTCGCGCGCCGAGCACAGCATGCCGAAGCTCTCCACGCCGCGCAGCTTGCCGATCTTGATGAGGAAGGGCTTGCCGTCTTCACCGGGTGGCAGCTCGGCGCCCACCGTGGCGCAAGGCACGCGGATGCCCACGCGCGCGTTGGGCGCGCCGCAGACGATGGTCAGCAGTTCGGGCCCGCCCACATCGACCTGGCACACGCGCAGGCGATCGGCATTGGGATGCTGCTCGGCAGCCTTGATCTCGCCGACGACGATCTTGGTGAACGGCGGTGCCACGGGCTCCAGCTCCTCCACCTCCAGGCCGGCCATGGTCAGGGTGTCGGCCAGTTCTTGGGTGGTCAGCGGCGGATTGCAGAACTCGCGCAGCCAGGATTCGGGAAATTGCATATCAGACTCTTTGGCGTTGGTTCGGTCCGCGCGCCACGGCGCTGGCGGACCCCATGAACGTATTGACGACTCTCATTCCAAGCCCCCGAACAGCCTGACCATGCGACTGGCGTGGTTCAGGCCGGAGACGCCGAGCAAGAGCAGCCTCGCGGCGAGGGCGTCGTCCCCCTCCCAGGGGGATGGCGCGCAGCGCCTCAGGGGGCGGTCCATTTCTAACGGAATTGCGACAGGAAGCGGATATCGCCGTCAAAAAACAGACGCAGATCGTTGACGCCATAGCGCAGCATGGTCAGGCGGTCAGGACCCATGCCAAAGGCAAAGCCGATGTACTTCTCAGGATCCAGCCCCATGTTGCGCACCACGTTGGGGTGCACCTGGCCGGATCCGGCCACCTCCAGCCAGCGGCCGGCCAGCGGGCCGCTCTGGAACTGGATATCGATCTCGGCGCTGGGCTCGGTGAAGGGGAAGAAGCTGGGACGGAAGCGCAACACCAGGTCGTCGCTCTCGAAGAAGGTCTTGCAGAAGTCGGTGAAGACCACCTTCAGATCCTTGAAGCTGACGTTCTCGCCGATCCACAGGCCTTCGCACTGGTGGAACATGGGCGAGTGCGTGGCATCGCTGTCCACGCGGTAGGTGCGGCCCGGCGCGATCACGCGGATCTCGGGCATGCCCTGGCCGGCGTCCAGCCGCTCACGGTATTTCTTGACGTGCTGCACGGCATGGCGCACCTGCATGGGGCTGGTGTGCGTGCGCAGCAGATTGGGGGCCTGTTCCGTGCCGCCTTCCACGTAGAAGGTGTCGTGCATGGAACGGGCGGGATGGTCTTCGGGCGTGTTCAGCGCCGTGAAGTTGAACCAGTCGGACTCGATCTCGGGGCCCTCGGCCACATCGAAGCCCATGGAGCCGAAGATGCCCTCGATGCGCTCCAGAGTCAGCGACACGGGGTGCAGGCCGCCCTGGCCACGGCGACGGCCCGGCAAGGTCACATCCAGCACCTCGGCCTTCAGGTGGGCCTGCAGTTCGGCATCGGCCAGGGCCTTGCGGCGCGCGGTCAGGGCGGCCTCGATGCCTTGCTTGGCCACGTTGATGGCGGCTCCGCGCGACTTCTTCTCTTCGACGGAAAGCTGCGCCATGCCCTTCATGAGCTCGGTCACCTTGCCCGACTTGCCCAGAAACTGCGCCTTGGCGTTTTCCAGATCAGCGGGGGTTTGTGCCTGCGCGAACAATTGCTGCGCGCTTTCGACCAGAGAATCCAACTCGTTCATATCGACTCTTTATCGACTGTGAAAAGAAACAAGGGCTAGCAGCCTTTTCAAGCCCTAGCCCTTGCTGTTTGCGCTGCAAGCCATCACGAGGATGGCCACAGACCGTTATCTCAAGCAGCCAGCTTGGCCTTGACTTGATCAACGATGCTGCTGAAAGCAGCCTTGTCGTGCACCGCGATATCGGCCAGCATCTTGCGGTCGATCTCGATGGCTGCCTTCTTCAGGCCGTTGGCGAACTGGCTGTAGGTCAGGCCCAGTTCACGTGCAGCGGCGTTGATACGGGCGATCCACAGACGGCGGAACACGCGCTTCTTGGCACGGCGGTCACGGTAGGCATATTGCCCAGCCTTCATCACCGCCTGCTTGGCGATGCGGAAGACATTGCCGCGGCGGCCGCGGAAACCCTTGGAAAGGGCCAGAACTTTTTTGTGACGGGCGCGGGCCGTTACACCACGTTTGACGCGAGGCATGTGTTTTCTCCTTGTTCGTCAGTGAATTACAGGCCAGCCATCGGCAGCATCTGTGCGATCGAGCCCATGTTGGTCTCATGCACAGCCACTGCACCACGCAGGTGACGCTTGTTCTTGGTGGTCTTCTTGGTCAAGATGTGACGCTTGAAGGCTTGACCGCGCTTGACGGTGCCACCGGGACGAACGCGAAAACGCTTCTTCGCGCTGCTCTTGGTCTTCATTTTGGGCATTTGAATGCTCCTGTTGTTTGTGCTCGTGAGGCGGCTCGCAACACTGCGCGCACTTGCTGGCCCCGAGACACTTCTGTGCCAGCCCGGAGGCCGGCAAGAACAAGGGACATGGATACCATGTCCCTTGCATCGCACGCCCCGCGCAATCGACTCGCGCAAGGCCTGCAAATTCTGTCGCCCCTCAGCGAAGGGCGAAACCGCGATTATGCCTTATCAGCCACCGCAGGTGCAGCAGAAACCTCTGCTTGCGGTTTGCCACCGGTGGTGGGCTTCTTGCGCGCAGGGGCGATCATCATCACCATCTGGCGGCCTTCGAGCTTGGGGAACTGCTCCACCTGGATGGAGTCCGCCAGATCGTCACGCAGACGGTTCAGCAGGTCCAGACCGATCTGCTGGTGCGTGATTTCACGGCCGCGGAAACGCAGCGTGATCTTGCACTTGTCACCATCGGCCAGGAATCGGCGGATGTTGCGCAGCTTGATGTTGTAGTCGCCGTCGTCGGTACCAGGGCGGAATTTCACTTCCTTGATTTCAATGACGGTCTGCTTGGCCTTGGCTTCGGCAGCCTTCTTCTGTTCAAGGTACTTGAACTTGCCATAGTCCATCAACCGGCAGACAGGCGGAGTGGCCGTGGCGGCGATTTCCACCAGGTCCACGTCCAACTCGCCCGCCATGCGCAGCGCTTCCTGCAGAGGCACGATGCCCAGCGGCTCGTTCTCCGGGCCGGACAGACGCACTTCAGGCGCCATGATTTCACGGTTGAGACGATGCTTGCGCTCTTCACGGTGGCGCCGATCACGAAATTCAGTAGCTATGGTTCTCACCCTTGGATTTAAGTTGCTACAACAGCGTAGCCGCTTGTGTGCAGTACACGCCAAACGGCTAACGCCTGTGGAGATGCTCCGTCAGGCCTTCGCCGCGATGTCCTTGGCCACGAGTTCAATGAACGCGTCGACCGACATCACTCCGAGGTCCTTGTTGCCCCGTGCGCGCACTGCCACTGCACCAGCGGCCTTCTCCTTGTCGCCTGCAACAAGGATGTAAGGCAGCTTTTGCAACGAATGCTCCCGTATTTTATACGTAATCTTTTCGTTGCGCAGATCTGTCGCCACCCTAAGGCCTTGATTCGGAAATGCTTTTTGCAGCTTTTGCGCGACTTCCCGCACATAGTCCGCCTGCGCGTCAGTGATATTGAGCACGGCCGCCTGCACAGGAGCCAGCCATGTCGGCATGGCACCGGCATGCTGCTCGATGAGGATGCCGATGAAACGCTCCAGGCTGCCGACGATGGCACGGTGCAGCATCACGGGGCGATGGCGATCGCCGTCTTCACCCACGTATTCCGCATCCAGGCGCTCGGGCATGGAGAAGTCGACCTGGATGGTGCCGCACTGCCACTGGCGACCGATGGCGTCCTTGAGCGTGTACTCGATCTTGGGACCGTAGAACGCGCCATCGCCGGGCGAGATCACGTACTCGCAGCCCGAAGCCTCCAGGCTGTTGATCAGCGCGGCCTCCGCCTTGTCCCAGCTTTCATCGGAGCCGATGCGCGCCTCGGGGCGCGTGGCAACCTTGTAGATGATGTCGCTGAAACCGAAGTCCGCGTAGACCTTTTGCAGCAGCGTGGTGAAGGCCAGCACTTCGGGCTGGATCTGGTCTTCGGTGCAGAAGACGTGGCCGTCATCCTGCGTGAAGCCGCGCACGCGCATGATGCCGTGCAGGCCGCCCGTGGGCTCGTTGCGGTGGCACTGGCCGAATTCGCCGTAGCGCAGCGGCAGGTCGCGGTAGCTCTTGATGCCCTGCTTGAAGATCAGGATGTGGCCGGGGCAGTTCATCGGCTTGAGCGCGTAGTCGCGCTTTTCCGACTCGGTCGTGAACATGTTCTCGCGGTACTTGTCCCAGTGGCCGGTCTTCTCCCACAGGGTCTTGTCCAGGATCTGCGGACCCTTGACCTCCTGGTAGCCGTTGTCGCGGTACACGCGGCGCATGTACTGCTCGACCTCTTGCCACAAAGCCCAACCCTTCGGATGCCAGAACACGGTGCCTGGCGAATGCTCGTCGATGTGGAACAGATCCAGTTCACGGCCCAGCTTGCGGTGGTCGCGCTTTTCGGCCTCCTCCAGCATGTGCAGGTACTGCTGCAGGTCGTCCTTGGTAGCCCAGGCCGTGCCGTACACGCGCTGCAGCATCTCGTTGCGATGGTCACCGCGCCAGTAGGCGCCAGCCACCTTCATCAGCTTGAAGAACTTGAGCTTGCCGGTGCTCGGCACGTGCGGGCCGCGGCACAGATCCTCGAAACCGCCTTCGCGGTACAGGCTCACATCCTCGTTCGAGGGGATGCTGGCGATGATCTCGGCCTTGTAGTTCTCGCCCATGCCCTTGAAGTAGGCCACGGCCTCGTCGCGCGGCAGCACGCGGCGCACCACGGGCTCGTCCTTGGCAGCCAGCTCGGCCATGCGTTTTTCGATGGCGACCAGATCCTCGGGCGTGAAAGGACGCTTGTACGAGAAGTCGTAGTAGAAGCCGTTCTCGATGACGGGGCCGATGGTGACCTGGGCGTCAGGAAACAGATCCTTGACGGCATAGGCCAGCAAGTGGGCCGTCGAATGACGGATCACGTCCAGGCCATCTGCATCCTTGGCCGTCACGATGGACAGGGGCATGTCCTTGTCGATCACAAAGCTGGTGTCCACCACCTTGGCGTCGTCGCCCGTGCCAACCTTGCCAGCCAGTGCAGCCTTGGCAAGGCCCGTGCCTATCGATGCAGCCACTTCGGCCACGGTGACCGGACCGGGATACTCGCGTTGCGAACCATCGGGAAGCGTAATGTGGATCATGGGATTCCTAAAAATATTTCTCAGGGGGTGCGCCATCCCCCAAAAGCAAAAAAGCGCGGAGCCGGGTCCGCGCTTTGTTGGGGTCGAGTGAATCTCGTGCAGGCGCGAACCGCCAGCCGCTAGCGGCCGGTGTACATCTCCGATGTAGTTCGCGGTGTCATAACCATGATGCCTTTCTCGCCCTTGTCAGTTGAAAACTCCTTGCATTTTAACCCCAGCAAAGAAAAAGCGCCCGAAGCACAAGGCCCCGGACGCTTTCTCACCCCTATCTACCTGAAGTTGCACTCACCGAAGCCGCGCTTCAGTGGAATTGCTCCTCTTCCGTGGAGCCGGTCAGTGCCTTGACGCTGGACGAGCCACCCTGGATCACCGTGGTCACGTCGTCGAAGTAGCCTGCACCCACTTCCTGCTGGTGCGACACGAAGGTGTAGCCTTGTTCGCGGGCTGCGAATTCGGGCTCCTGCACCATGTTCACGTAGTGCTTCATGCCTTCGCCGTTGGCGTAGGCGTGGGCAAACTTGAAGGTGTTGAACCAGTTGATGTGGATGCCGGCCAGCGTGATGAACTGGAACTTGTAGCCCAACGCAGACAGCTCTTCCTGGAAGGAGGCAATCTGGCTGTCGTTGAGGTTCTTCTTCCAGTTGAACGAGGGCGAGCAGTTGTAGCTCAGCAGCTTGCCTGGGCAGGCACCATGCACGGCCTGGGCGAACTCGCGGGCAAAGCCGATGTCAGGCACGCCGGTTTCGCACCACACCAGGTCTGCATAGGGTGCGTAGGCCACGCCGCGGCTGATGGATTGCTCCATGCCGTTCCTGACCCGGTAGAAGCCTTCCTGCGTGCGCTCGCCGGTCAGGAACGGCTTGTCGTTGGCGTCATGGTCGGAGGTGATCAGGTTGGCGGCTTCAGCATCGGTACGGGCCAGCACGATGGTGGGCACGCCCATCACGTCGGCGGCAAAGCGCGCGGAGATCAGCTTCTCGACGGCTTCCTGGGTAGGCACCAGCACCTTGCCACCCATGTGGCCGCACTTCTTCACGGCGGCCAGCTGGTCCTCGAAGTGCACGCCTGCCGCGCCAGCGGCAATCATGTTCTTCATCAGCTCGAACGCGTTGAGCACGCCGCCGAAGCCGGCTTCGGCATCCGCCACGATGGGCAGGAAGTAGTCGATGAACTCCTTGTCGCCGGGGTTGATGCCACGGCTCCACTGGATTTCGTCGGCGCGCTTGAAGGTGTTGTTGATGCGGCGCACCATGGTGGGCACCGAGTCATAGGCGTACAGCGACTGGTCGGGGTACATGGTTTCGCTGGTGTTGCCGTCGGCAGCCACCTGCCAGCCCGACAGGTACACCGCTTCCAGGCCGGCCTTGGCCTGCTGCATGGCCTGGCCCGCAGAGATGGCGCCAAAGGCATTCACGTAGCCTTTCTTGGCACCGCCGTTGATCCTGTCCCAGAGCAGTTCCGCGCCGCGCTGGGCCAGAGTGTATTCAGGCTGCAGGCTGCCGCGAAGACGCACCACGTCAGCGGCGCTGTAGCCACGCTTGACACCCTTCCAACGGGGGTTCTGCGCCCAGTCTTTCTCAAGGGCGGAAATCTGTTGTTCGCGGCTCAGTTGCTGGGTCAGGGATTGGGGCATGTTGCTCTCCTGGGAGGTTGTTGAAACAAGCGGCTTTCTTGCGTCGGCCTTGGGATCAAATTTAAGTCTTATAGAAGACCCGATCAACATCTTGTGTCTTATACAAGACTAAATTTTTCTTCATAAAAATCAACAGCTTATTTTCATATTTTCCAATGTGAAATTGCATTTCTCGTATTGAGAAAAAATGGCGCAACGCAGCAATTCATTTTTTCACAATGCAAAAAGAAGATTCCATGCAGTGAAAAATTGCCACAGCATGGCAAGCATTCGCGACACAGGTATGTCACGGGTGCCTGCCGTGCCCGCAGGTACCATCGCGCGTTCAGGCAGCGCTACCGCCGCCCCAAACTCCACAAGCCGTGAACACCTCCCATCGCAGATCTGCCTATGCCTGCCTGGCGCTGAGCATGTCCCTGGTCGGCAGCTATGTCGCCCTATCCAAGCCCTTGGCCGCCATTTTTCCGGTGCTGTTGCTGGCCTGGCTGCGCTTTGGCATAGGAGCCATCGCCATGCTGCGATGGCTGCGCAAGCCGGCTGACGAGGCTCCCTTGCCGCGCCGCACACAAGGACTGCTGTTCCTGGAATCGTTGTTCGGCAACTTCCTTTTCACCATCTGCATGGTTACCGGCGTCAGCCTGACCAGCGCCGTCACGGCAGGCGTGACCATGGCCGCCATTCCGGCCGCCGTGGCCTTGATGAGCTGGCTGTTCCTGCGCGAGTGCGTGGCCGCGCGCACCTGGCTGGCCATTGCACTGGCTGTGACCGGCATAGGCTTGTATGCACTGTCGCGCCCCGACGCGGGCACCGCGGCAGTCTCTTCGACCTCGTCGCAGGCATGGCTGGGGCAGATGCTGCTCGTCGGCGCCGTGCTTTGCGAGGCGTTTTACGCCGTGATCGGCAAGCGCCTGACCACATCCCTGGGGCCCAAACGCATCACATCCATCGTCAACCTCTGGGGATTTGCGCTGTCAACTCCCTTCGGGCTGTATCTGGCCTGGCACTTCGACTTCGGCAGCGTGCAATGGAGCATCTGGGGACTGCTGCTGTTCTACGCCCTGGCTGCCTGCGTGTGGACCGTATGGCTGTGGATGACGGGCCTGCGCAGCGTGCCAGCCTCGCAGGCGGGCACTTTCACGGTTTTGCTGCCGATCAGCGCCGCCTTGGTCGGCATGTGCGTGCTGGGCGAACGGGTCACATCCATGCAGGCGCTGGCCTTCGCGATCGCCCTGCTGGGCATTTTTGTGGCTACCTGGCCCGCCCGAAAACTCTCTTCGGAACCTTCTTCCACAAGCGAGGCCCGCCCCCTCTGAAAGCGCTGACTCCGACGGCCCTCCAGCCATGGCGGCCCCCCGAAAGGGAGCAGGAATGCAAAAACTCTTCAAAAAACAGCGCCACAGCAACAAATCGAGGCAAAAATTTGACGGGTGAGCTTGGAAGACCGTTTTTTTCCCATTAGCATCAGCCTGCCAGTGGATAGCGACGGTTTTTCGCTGGTAAAGAATCCACTCCATACTAGGAACAAGCAACATGGCAACTGCAAAGAAGGCAACGGCTGCTCCGGCAGCTCCCGCAAAGAAGCGCACTCCCAACGCCGCCTTCATGAAACCCCTCACCCCCAGCCCCGCTCTGGCTGCCGTGGTGGGTTCCACCCCCCTGCCCCGCACCGAGATCATCAGCAAGCTGTGGGTCTACATCAAGGCCAACAAGCTGCAAGACGCTGCCAACAAGCGCATGATCAACGCTGATGCCAAGCTCAAGGAAGTGTTCGGCAAGCCCCAAGTCTCGATGTTCGAGATGGCTGGCCTGATCGGCAAGCACGTCAAGTAATCCCCGGGCCTGCCCCACGGATGAAAGCCGGCCCATGGGCCGGCTTTTCTTTTTTCCGGATGTCTGCCACCGGCGATGCGCCATCGCCCACCCTCCAATGCCATGAGCCAAGTGCCCGCACTGCAAGCCGTTCCCGACGGCATCATCAATCTGGCCGACCACGAGATCCAGGCGCGGCAGCGGTTGGACGACAACGCCTGGGCCTACTTCTCGGGCGGCGCGGCCGATGAACACAGCCTTGCCGCCAACCGCAGCGCCTGGGATGCGCTCACGTTGTGGCCACGCGTACTCAGGCCTCTTGCAGGGGGAAACACACGGCTGCAACTGCTGGGGCGAGAGCTGGCCTGCCCCCTGCTGGTCGCCCCCATGGCCTTCCAGCAAATGGCGCATGCCGACGCAGAGCTTGCAACAGCCTATGCGGCTGCGGCGCTGGGCGCGGGCATGGTGCTCAGCACCCAGGCCAGCCTGCCGCTGGAGACTGTGGCGAAGGCCGCACAGCTCACGCCGACCCGCGGGCCGCTATGGTTCCAGCTGTACCTGCAGCACGACCGGGGCTTTACCAGGCAATTGATCGAACGGGCCGAGGCGGCAGGCTACGAAGCGCTGGTGCTGACGGTGGACGCCCCCGCCAGCGGCGTACGGGACCGTGAACGCCGCGCGCGCTTTAGCCTTCCCGCCGGCATTTCTGCCGTCAATCTGCAGGGCCTGGCTCCATCTCCGGCCGTCCGGCTCACACCGGACCAGAGCGCACTGTTCGACGGCCTGCTGCAGCATGCGCCCACCTGGGATGACGTTGCCTGGCTGCAGCAGCAGACGCGCCTGCCAGTGCTGCTCAAGGGGGTGCTGCATCCGGCTGACGCGCTGCAGGCGGCGAGATCGGGCGTGGCAGGCATCATTGTTTCCAACCACGGGGGACGCACGCTGGATACCGTTCCCGCAACGGCCACCGCACTGGCGCGCGTCACCAAGGCCTTGCGCAACTCGGGCCATGCGCTCCCTGTGCTCGCCGACGGCGGCATACGGCGAGGCACCGATGTGCTCAAGGCCATCGCTCTCGGTGCAACGGCTGTGCTGATAGGCCGCCCGATAATCTGGGGTCTGGCCAATGCAGGTGCCGCTGGCGTGGCCCACGTGCTGAGGCTGCTGCGCGACGAACTGGAGGCCGCCATGGCCCTGACAGGCTGTGCAACCCTCGCGCAGGCCACTATGGAACTGCTGGATACTGAGTAAAGCGCAAGGCCATACAGCCCTACAGACAACCAAGAATTGCAAATGCGATGAATTCTCATTTATAATTTTTCATCTCATCAATAGCCAGCCATTACTGCCTGTAGCCATGATCGTCTGTGTATGTCGCCGGGTTTCCGACCGTGAGATCGCACGCCACGCTCACGCTGGCATGAGCTTTGACGAAATCCAATTCGAATTGGGTATCGCCATGCAGTGCGGCCGGTGCGAGAGTTGTGCCCGGGATGTGGTGGCGCAATGCTGCGCAACCCAGCCCGTGGCGGCCATACACAACGAGATCGCGGCCCAGACCGTCCAGCTTGCCAACAATATCCTGGAGAGCAAAGCATGGTCCTCCTCTCAGCACTTGTCGGCAGCCTGATCCTCGTCGTTACATGCACCTGGTGGATCCTGCGCAGCTGATACTCCGTCTTCCGAGCGACAGCACCCGGCACCTATCCGCTGTCAGCTCCTTCTGTCTCTATGTCCCAGTCTGATCGTTTTGGCCCCCCCGGGGGCCTTGGCCGTAACGTGGCCATCGCGGGTTCGGTCGTGGTCTTGCATGCAGCAACCCTCTGGGCGATGCAGCATGGCCTGCTCCAGCGCGCCCCCGAAGAGGTCATCGTGCCAGCCCAGGTGATCGCGGAATTCATTTCGCCACCCGCGCCCGAGCCCGAGGCCCCCAAGCCACCTCCGCCGCCACCGCCCCCCCCCAAGCCACAGCCGGTCGTGAAGAAGGCGCCGCCTCTGCCCAAGGCCATTGCCGATCCCAAGCCGGCACCTGCGGCGCCGCGAGGCACGCTGGAAGACGAGCCCAAGCCCGTGGTGGAGGCACCGCCGACCCCCCCGGCACCGCCCGCCCCACCTGCCCCGCCCGCGCCTCCTGCCCCTCCGGCACCGCCCAAGATCGAGCTGCCATCCAACAATGCCGCCTACCTGAACAACCCGGCGCCCAACTACCCTGCCATCAGCCGGCGCATGGGCGAGCAGGGAACCGTGATGCTGCGCATCTTCGTGGATGCGCAAGGCCTGCCTCAGAAGATCGAGGTCAGCAAATCCAGCGGCTACGACCGTCTGGACCAGCAGGCCGTGGACGGCGTCAAGAACTGGAAGTTCGTCCCCGGCAAGAGCAACGGCACGCCAACCCCCATGTGGGTTACGGTCCCGGTCAAATTCACCCTCAATTGATTCTCAGGAGTATCCATGGATTCCCAATTCGGCATTGCCCACGTCTGGACGCAGGGAGACTTCGTCACCCGTGCCGTCGCCGTCATCCTGCTGGCCATGTCGGTGGCCTCTTGGCTGGTGATGATCATCAAGGCCCTGGACATCGTGAAGTTCAAGAAGTACGCCCGCAACGCCCAGGACTTCTGGCACAGCCCCGACCTGGCCAGCGGCCTGGAAAAGCTCGGCAATGACCGATCCAACCCCTTCCGCTACCTGGTGCTCGAAGGCCGCGAAGCCACTGCCCACCACCGCAAGACCAGCGCCCACCTGCACGACACGCTTGACATCAGCGACTGGGTGACCCGCTGCATGCGCAACGGCATCAGCGAGTTCACGGCCCGCCTGCAATCGGGCCTGGCCATTCTGGCCTCCGTGGGCTCTACAGCTCCCTTCATCGGCCTGTTCGGCACCGTCTGGGGCATCTACCACGCACTGGTCGCCATCGGCCTGTCGGGCCAGTCCTCCATCGACAAGGTGGCAGGCCCCATCGGCGAGGCGCTGATCATGACGGCCCTGGGTCTGGCCGTGGCCATTCCGGCCGTGCTCGGCTACAACGCCGTGGTGCGTGGCAACAAGTCCATCCTCAACGCACTCAACAGCTTTGCCCACGACATGCACGCCTACTTCGTGACCGGCGCCCGTGTGTCCATCGACGGCAAGGAAGCCGGCAATGTGCTGCCGCTGAAGAAAGGCGCGTAAGCCATGGCATTCGGAACAATGGATGATGACGGCGAAGAGGTGATGAACGAGATCAACATGACGCCGCTGGTCGACGTCATGCTGGTGCTTCTGATCATCTTCATCATCACCGTGCCGGTGATGAAGCATTCGGTGAACGTGGACCTGCCCCGCGCCACCAACCAGCCCGAAGACGTCAAGCCCGCCACCGTGCGCCTGGCCGTGTCCGCTGATGGCCAGTACCACTGGAATGGCGTGGCCGTGAGCGATACGCAGTTCGAGGAAAACCTCAAGGCCGAGGCAGCCAAGGAGCCGCAACCCGACCTGCACATCCAGGGCGACAAGGAAGTGCGCTACGAGCGTGTTGCCCAGGCCATGGCCGCCGCCCAGCGTGCCGGCGTGCGCAAGATCGGCTTTGTGACGGACCCCGTCAAGTAGGCCGCGAGAGCGGCATTCGTTGCCTGGCGCTCAGCGACAACGGCCCTTCGGGGCCGTTTTCCATTGCGGCCCGCTCTTGGAACAAGCTCGCGAGGTGATCAGGCGTTCGGTCGTTCGGGGGGCAGAAACCACAATGAGAGTAAGTCTCACTTGATTTTCAATTGAGAATTGTTATCATTCACAAAACTTTCCAATTTTTGAGGAATTCCCTGCATGTCTGCCACTTCCGCCGCCACCTCGCATCTGTCCGGCAACTCCACAGCCCAGGCCTTTGCAGCGCTGCAGGCCGCAGCATCCGCAGCCCTCAGCGGGGCCGCCAGCGGACTCGACAGCACCTTGCTGCTCAATGGGCAAAAGGCTGTGACCATCGTGCACAACGGCACACCCTATCGTCTGCAGGCCACCAAGCTGGGCAAGCTCATCCTGACCAAATAACCAAGGTTGCAGCCGTCGGCGGGTCATGTTTGGGTCCGCTGACCGCTTCTTTGTTTCATCGTGGGGCGACCTTGGGGCTTCCAGTCCCAAAGGTCGATTAGCCAGCCAACAGAATCTTCGGATTTTGCGTAGCCAAGCATTTTTTCCCTGCGCTGCAATGTGGATCGCTTCAAAGAAAAAGCCCCTGTACCTCAGTACAGGGGCTTTTTCTTTGCCTCATGAATCGGCCCAAAAGGCAGATTCATGCAGGGTGCATCAGGGGCTTTTACAGACCCAGAGCCGCAATGCCGGCGCTGGCCACCTGGGCATCCTCATTGGCCTTGACGCCGCTGACGCCCACGGCACCCAGGCACTGGCCGTCCTTCATGATGGCCACGCCGCCTTCGAGCAGGCCGTCCACCGTGGGGGCGCTCAGGAAGGCCGTACGGCCGTTGTTGATCATGTCTTCATAGCCCTTGGTGTCGCGGCGGCCCAGGGCAGCCGAACGGGCCTTGGACGGAGCGATATGGGCCGAGACTGCGGCGGCACCATCGAGGCGCTGCAGCCACAGCAGGTGACCGCCGTCATCGACGATGGCAATGGTCACGGCCCACTTGTTCTTCAGCGCCTCGGCCTCTGCGGCGGCGGCAATGGCCTTCACGTCGGCCAGTTCGAGTTCATGCTTGGTCTTCATAAGATTGCAGTTATCCATTCCATCACAAATGTCCTATAAGCATAGCAATCGTATGAGGACTGACAATGCATGCGCAGAACAAAACATTCGAAACCAAACCATGGCAGAGGCTCGGGGTATTGCAAGCGGCGCGCGAGCCGCCACCTAGAATGGGCAAGTCGCAACAACACTCCTTCGGAGGACTGGCCACATGAATGATCAAGTCACCACACTGGGCTCTGCGGGCTACGGTGTCTCGCAGCAAGAGCGCAATCGCGTATTGCGCAACACCTACTGGCTGCTGGCCCTGAGTCTTCTCCCCACCGTGCTGGGCGCTTGGCTGGGCGTGGCCACGGGCATCACGCGCTCGCTGAGCGGCGGTCTGGGGCTCATCGTCTTCCTGGGCGGCGCCTTCGGCTTCATGTTCGCCATCGAGAAGACAAAGCACTCGGCAGCCGGCATTCCCGTGCTCCTGGGCTTCACGTTCTTCATGGGCCTGATGCTGTCGCGCATGATCGGCATGATCCTGGGCTTCAAGAACGGCTCCGAGCTGATCATGACCGCCTTTGCAGGCACGGCCGGCGTGTTCCTGGTCATGGCCTCGCTGGCCACGGTGATCAAGCGCGACCTGTCGGGCATGGGCAAGTTCCTGTTCGTGGGCGTGCTGGTGCTGTTCGTGGGCTCCATCATCAACGTCTTCATCGGCTCCACGGCCGGCATGATGGCGATCTCGGTGGCGGCCATCGGCATCTTCAGCGCCTACATGCTCTATGACCTCAAGCAGATCATGGACGGCGGCGAGACCAACTACATCAGCGCCACGCTGGCCCTGTACCTGGACCTGTTCAACGTGTTCCAGAGCCTGCTGGCCCTGCTGGGCATCATGGGCGGCGAACGCGACTGATGCCGCACGCGCCAAGGCTGCGCCTTGCGTGCTGCAACACCAAAGGCCTCCTTCGGGAGGCCTTTTGCATGTCCGGGATCATCATTCGTGCAAGGCGGGCTCAACTTTTTCCGGGTCGTGCCGATAATCTCGTCAAGATGACCATGCCTAATCTTCCCCGCACCTTCGCCATCCTGCTGCTGCCCACGCTGCTTGCCGGCTGCAAGCTGGATGATATTCCGGGCCTGGGGCCGGACCCCCGCGCCGTCGCCAAGGAGGCCGAGGCCAAGGCCATTGGCGGGGCCTGCCGCCATGCCCTGCGCGGGCTGGAGGACTGCTACACGCTCAACCCCAAATCGCCCAAGGCCCTGGTGTTCGCAGGCTGGAAGGATATGGACGAGTACATGCGCGCCAACAAGATTGAGGGCACGCCTTCGGTCCTGGGCCAGAGTGACCGCCGCCGCAGCGACAAGGAAGATGTGCCTGCCGAGCCTTCGGCAGGACGCAATCGCAGCTGATCCGGCAGGCATCCGGATCCGGCCGCAAAAAAGCCGTGGCGCCCTCAGGCGGCCACGGCTTTTTCATGCAGGGCCTGAGGGGCCGCCGTCAGTCCACGCGACGCTCGAACACCGCCATGCTCTCCACATGGGCCGTGTGCGGGAACATGTTGACCACGCCGGCCGAAACACAGCGATAGCCGGCCAGGTGCACCAGCAGACCGGCATCGCGCGCCAGCGTGGCGGGATTGCAGCTGACATAGACGATGCGCTCTGGAAAGCGCCAGTCCTCATGCCCTGCCGGCAGGGGCTCGGCGCCTTCGGCGCCGATGCGCGCCTGGTGGATGTCGGCCAGGGCCTTGGACAGCGCAAACGCTCCCTCGCGCGGCGGATCGACCAGCCACTTGCCGGCGACGCCGTCGGCGAACAGCATCTCGGGCGTCATCTCGAACAGGTTGCGCGCCACAAAGCGCGTGGGCGCGAGCTTGTCGCCCTCCGCCCGCTGCGCGTTGTTGGCCGCGTAGTTTTCATGGGAGCGCTTGACCAGGGTGTCGCTGCCCTCGATGCCCAGCACCTCGCGCGCCTGCGTGGCCAGGGGCAGGGTGAAGTTGCCCAGACCGCAGAACCAGTCGATCACGCGCTCATCCTTCTTGACATCCAGCAAGCGCAGCGCGCGCGTGACCAGCACGCGGTTGATGTGCGGATTGACCTGGGTGAAGTCCGTGGGCTTGAACGGCATGGTGATGCCGAAATCAGGCAGGCCGTAATCGAGCTGGGCGCCTCCCTGCTCCATAAGGTGCACGGTGTCCGGGCCCTTGGGTTGAAGCCACCACTGCACGTTGTGCTCGGCCGCGAAAGCGCGGAGCCGGGCCTGATCGTCCTCGGACAGCGGCTCCAGGTGGCGCAGCACCAGGGCCGTGACGGAGTCGCCGCAGGCGACCTCGATCTGCGGGCAGGTTTCGCGCGCATCCATGGAGGCGATCAGCGCGCGCATGGGCAGCAGCATGGCATCCACATGGGGCGGCAGTACCTTGCAGGTTTCCATGTCGGCGATGTAGCGGCTCTTGCGCTCGTGAAAGCCCACCAGCACCTTGCCCTTCTTGGCCACGTAGCGCACCGACAGGCGCGAGCGGAAGCGGTAGCCCCACGACGGACCTTCGATGGGGCGCAGCAGCGTCTCGGGCCTGACCTTGGCCAGATGCCAGAGGTTGTCCTCCAGCACGCGCTGCTTGATGGCCACCTGGGCAGCGACGTGCAAATGCTGCATCTTGCAGCCGCCGCAGGCGCCGGCATGCAAGCCGAAGTTGGGGCAGCCGGGGCGCACGCGCTGGGAGGATTCGCGGTGGATGGCCGTCAGGCTGGCGGCTTCCCAGTTGTTTTTCTTGCGATGGGTGTTGGCGCTGACCAGCTCGGTCGGCAGGGCGCCGTCGATGAATACCACCTTGCCATCGCTCTTGCGGGCCACGCCCTGGGCGTCCATATCCATGGACAGCACCTGCAGCCAGCCTTCGGGCAGTGCAGGGGCGTCGGCGTCGGCTTCGGGCAGGTTGTCGGGGATCTTGTTGTCGCGGGGTTCACTCATGGGGCCAGATTGTCTCAGGCTCTCCGATTGCCCTGGTGGCGCGCCCCCAAAAAAGCCCCGAACTCGCTTTTGCCCCTCAGGAGCGCGGCGTGCTGCTGCGGCCCAGGTCCCGCTGGCGCTCCTGGCGCGCCCGGGCCAGTTGCTCGCGTTCGGCCAGCAGGTTGATTTCGGTGATGCAGTTGAATTCGTCCAGCGTGAACACCATGGTGGCGCCGCGCTCGATCTTGTCCACGGTCTGGTGCAGCGGCAAGGTCAGGTCCACCGGCGGGCGGTTGGAGCGGTAGATCAGTTCCTGCTCGGGCGTGTAGACGGAATAGCAGGCGGCAGACGCAGCCTGCGCCAGCGCGCAGGCGGCCAGCACGGTGATGGCACGCAGGTTTTGCACAGCAGTCATGGTGTTCCCCTCAAAACGGCGGCCCGCCTGTGTATGTACTGGGTGGCAGGCCAGGCTGCCCAGCATTATGGAGCAGCACATGCCGCGCCCCGCCAGGTGCCGCCTCCGCGCTGCAGCCGGTTTTGATTTTTCAGCTTTCTCAAATTTCTCTCTTGACAGAAATTTCAGACCTGCAGACACTGAAGCCATGCAACTGAGTCCCATCGCACACCGTTTCATCCACCATTGGGGCGACATGGGCAGCTCCTGGGGAGTGAACCGCACGGTCGCCCAGATCCACGCCCTGCTGTTTTTCCATGGCCGCCCGCTCAATGCGGAAGAGATTGCCGGCACGCTGGGCGCCGCTCGCTCCAACGTGAGCAACAGCCTCAAGGAACTGCAGGACTGGGAGCTGATCCGCACCAGCCGCAGGCCCGGCGATCGCCGCGACTACTTCGAGACCTCGTCCGATGTCTGGGAGCTGCTGCGCACCATCGTGCGAGAGCGCAAGCAGCGCGAGTTCGACCCGACCTCCGAGATGCTGCGCGAACTGATCGCCGAGCCCGGTTTCGATGCCGAATCCCCCGACACCCAGGACCGCGTGCACGAGACGCTGCGCCTCATGGAGTCGCTGGGCATCTGGACCGACGAGATGCTGCGGCTGTCGCCCTCCACGCTGGACAAGCTCCTGCGCCTGGGCGCCAGCGTGCAGCGCTTCGTGCGCTCCGAGGCCGCTGACACCCGTGTCAAGCGCGGACGCTGAGCCTGAAATTTCCGTCACAAGAGAAACTGGAGGTCACCATGCGCATTCTGGTCTGCGGCGGCAACGGCTTCATCGGCCGCCATATCGTCAACCTGCTGGCACTGGCCGGCCACGACCCCGTGGCGCGCAGCCGCCATTCACTGCCTGCGCTCGACTACGCCAAGGCCACCACGCCCGACGCCTGGCTGCCGCACCTGGCGGGCGTGGATGCCGTGGTCAATGCCGTGGGCGTGCTGCGCGACAGCGCCTCCCGGCCCATCGATGCCATGCATGCCAAGGCCCCCATCGCCCTGTTCGATGCCTGCGCGGCAGCCGGCGTGCGGCGCGTGGTGCAGATCTCTGCCCTGGGCATAGAAGGCAGTGCCACGCGCTACGCCACCACCAAGCGCGCCGCTGACGAGCATCTGCTGGCACTCACGGCAGCCGGACATCTGCAAGGCTGCGTGGTCCGCCCCAGCGTGGTGTTCGGCGCTGGCGGCGCCAGCAGCGAGATGTTCCTGTCCATGGCGCGCCTGCCGGCGCTGCTGCTGCCGCGCCCCGTGCTGCAGGCCCGCGTGCAGCCGGTAGCCGTGCGCGACCTGGCCGAGGCCGTGGCCGGCCTGGTGACGCGCCCCGAGCCCGTGGGCATGATCGAGATCGGTGGCCCCCTGCCCTTGCCGCTAGCCGCACTGATTGCCAGCCTGCGCGCGCAGATGGGCCGCGCTCCGGCCCGCGTGGGCACCCTGCCCGGCTGGCTCACCCGCGCCAGCGCACGCGCTGGCGACTGGGTCAGCGCCTCACCGTGGTGCAGAGAGACACTGGCCATGCTGGCCAGCGACAACGTCACCGATCCGGCTGGCCTGCAAGGCCTGCTGGGCCGGCCCGGCGTTGCGCCCTCCCAACTGCTGTCCACCTTGCGCCATGGATGAGCGCCGCTCTCGCACCGTTCCAGCGCCGCTGCGCACCATGCACTTGAGCCTGATCGCCGTCTGGCTGGGCACGGCCCTGGTCAGCGCCATCGAGCACCGCAGCCTGAGCGTGCAGGTGCTGGCCGATGCCGGCATCCACGATGCGCGCTGGCAGACATACCTGATCTGGAGCGGCCTGCTCGCCGACCTGGCCGTGGGCATGGCGCTGTGGCTGCGGCCGGGCCGGGAGAGCTATCTGGCGGCTTTGCTGCTGATGGCTGCAATGACGGTGCTGGCCACGGTGCTGCAGCCCACGCTGTGGCTGCATCCGCTGGGGCCGCTGCTCAAGAACCTGCCGATCGCAGCCATGCTGCTGCACCTGATGTCGGCGCCCGTCACGTCCAAGGAGTCCGCATGAATCTCTACCTGTTGCTCAAGACGCTGCATATCGCGTCCAGCGTGCTGCTGGTCGGCACCGGCCTGGGCTCGGCCTTCTACATGTTCTTCGCCAACCGCAGCGGCAGCGTCGCTGCGCAGGCCGTGGTCAGCCGCCTGGTGGTGCGTGCGGACTGGTGGTTCACCACGCCCTGCGTGGTCATACAGCCTGTGAGCGGCATTGCCCTGGCCCACATGGCGGGCTGGCCGTTGACCACGCCGTGGCTGGCACTGTCGCTGGGCCTGTACCTGCTGGCCGGCGCCTGCTGGCTGCCCGTGGTCTGGCTGCAGGTGCGCATGGCCGCCATGGCGCGCGGCGCGCACGCAGCGCATGCCGCCCTGCCCGCGCTGTATGCCGTCTACGCCCGGCGCTGGGAGGCGCTGGGCTACCCGGCCTTCATCGCCATGGCCGTGACCTACTACCTCATGGTCAACAAGCCGATGCTCTGGGGCGGTTGAGCATCGGCAGTGCCTTCAGTGCCTGGCCTCAGAGCTTGGCCTCAGAGCTTGGCCTCAGAGCTTGGCAATGGACACTTCGGTGGACTTGACCAGGGCCACCACGTCGGAGCCCACGACCAGGCCCAGCTCGTCCACCGAGCGCGTGGTGATCACCGAGGTGACCACGCCCCAGGGCGTTTGCACATCGACTTCGGAGACAACGTCACCACGGATGATTTCGCGCACCTGGCCCTTGAACTGGTTGCGCACGTTGATGGCTTGAATGGACATGTTTTTCTCCTGGGGATCAAAAGGAATCAAAGGAAGGTTGGGGAAAACGAAAAGTCAGACCGCCCAGCGCAGGCCATGGGCCGGTACGCCGGGCCAGGCCGTGGTGTCGGTCAGCGGGTTGGATTCGGGCTCGGCGGCGGGCTTTTGCAGCACGCGGTCGAGAATGCGTTGCTCAATGGCCGCCAGCGCCACGCTGCCGTGCACGCGCGGCCGTGGCAGGGCGATGCGTTCATCCAGCGCAATGCGGCCGTCCTCGATCAGCACCACGCGGTCGGCCAGGGCCACGGCCTCCTGCACGTCATGCGTGACCAGCAGGGCCGTGAAGCCGTGGCGCTGCCACAGGCCTTCGATCAGGCGGT
>NZ_JTKZ01000562.1:0-4349 GCF_000799035.1 Delftia sp. ZNC0008 | reverse complement strand
CCGCGTTTTTTTCGAATGTGCTGCAAAGAACGGCGGCCCGGGCTGGGGAAAATGCCGTATGCACACCGTTGAAATCGTCTTGCTCGTTTTGCTGCTGGGGGCACTGACCGGCATTGCCGCGCGCTATGTGCGCGCCATCCCGCTGCCGCTGATACAGATCGCCCTGGGAGCGCTGATGGCCTGGCCGCAAAAGGGCCTGCACATCGCCTTCGATCCCGAGCTGTTCCTGCTGCTGTTCATCCCGCCGCTGCTGTTCGCCGACGGCTGGCGCATTCCCAAGCGCGAGTTCTTTGCGCTGTACCGCCCCATCCTGCGCCTGGCGCTGGGCCTGGTGCTGTTCACGGTGGTGGGGCTGGGCTGGCTGATCCACTGGCTGGTGCCCGGCATGCCGCTGACCGTGGCCTTTGCGCTGGCCGCCGTGGTCTCGCCCACCGATGCCGTGGCCGTCTCGGCCATCACGCGCAACCTGGGCATGCCCGAGAAGACCATGCACATCCTCGAGGGCGAGTCCCTGCTCAACGACGCCTCGGGCCTGGTGGCGCTGAAATTCGCCATCGCGGCCACGCTGACCGGCCTGTTCTCGTGGACCGAGGTGGCCAAGGATTTCATGTGGATGGCCCTGGGCGGCCTGGGCGTGGGTACGCTGATCGGCTGGGGCTTTTCCTATGCGCGCAGCACCATCACGCGCCGCCTGGGCGACGTGGCGGCCACGCAGATGGTGCTGCTGCTGATCCTGCTGCCCTTCGCCGCCTACATCGTGGGCGAAAAGATCGGCGTGTCGGGCATCCTGTCGGCCGTGGCCGCTGGCATTGCCACCAACTTCGCCGACCTGGAGCGCAGCAGCTACATCAGCGAGCGGCTGCAGACCGAAGGCACCTGGAGCATGGTGGAAGCCTCGTTCAACGGCGCCATCTTCCTGCTGCTGGGCCTGCAGTTGCCGTCCATCATCGGCGTGACGCTGCACGATGCGGGCAGCGAATGGTGGGTGCTGGTGGGCTATGTGGTGATCATCTCCAGCGCGCTGCTGCTGATGCGCTGGATCTGGCTGACGCTGGGCGTGCAGCGCAGCCTGGCTCGCGCCCACTTCCAGGGAAAGATGGCCGAGCGCCCCTCGCACCTGCTGAACCTGGCCACCACCATGGCCGGCATACGCGGCGCCGTGACGCTGGCCGGCGCGCTGTCCGTGCCCATGCTGCTGAACAACGGACAGCCCTTCCCCGGCCGCGAGATGCTGGTCTTCCTGGCCACGGGCACCATCTTGTTCACCCTGGTGCTGGGCAGCATCGCCCTGCCGCTGATCCTGCGCCGCATGCCCCAGCCCGGCGAATCGCCCACGGTGCGCGAGGAGCGCCTGGCGCGCGTGGCCGCCTGCCAGTCCGCCATTGGCGGGCTGACGCTGAGCGAGGAAGAGATCCAGGGCCACACGCCCGAATGGGTGGCCATGCACCAGGAGGTCATGGGCCACCTGACGCAGGAGTACCGCAACCGCGTCCAGCTGCTGGACGACGGCAGCGGCACGGCCTCCAGCATCGAGATCCAGCGCGAGGCGCCCGAAGTCGTGCGCCAGCGCAAGCTGCGCTACCTGCTGGAGATCGAGCTGCGCCTGCGCTGCATCCACCAGGAGCGCGACGCGCTCTACGCCGAGCGCCAGGCCCACCGCATCAACGACGAGTCGCTGCGCCGCCTGGTCAGCGAGCTGGACATGCAGGAGATCTCGCTGCGCAAGCGCCTGGTCGTGGCGCGCCGCGCTGCAGCCTCGGCCGTGGCCGCGCCCGAAGGCGGCACGCACTAGGCGGCACGCGGTGGACAGCTGGCGGCAGCGCATGAAAGCAGCCCTCAGGCGGTCCTGGCCGGGCGCAGATCCAGCATGGCGATCATCTCGTCGCGGATCTTGAATTTCTGGATCTTGCCGGTCACCGTCATCGGGAAGGCCTCGACGAAGCGGATGTAGCGCGGCACCTTGTAGTGGGCGATCTGGCCCTTGCAGAAGTCGCGCACGCCGTCTTCGGTCAGCGTCTGGCCGGGCTTGACGATGATCCAGGCGCACAGCTCCTCGCCATAGCGCACGTCGGGCACGCCGACGACCTGCACGTCCTGCACCTGCGGATGGCGGTAGAGGAATTCCTCGATCTCGCGCGGGTAGATGTTCTCGCCGCCGCGGATCACCATGTCCTTGATGCGGCCGACGATGTTCACGTAGCCCTGCTCGTCCATGGTGGCCAGGTCGCCGGTGTGCATCCAGGCATCGTCGTCGATGGCCTCGCGCGTGCGGGCCTCGTCCCCCCAGTAGCCATGCATGACCGAGTAGCCGCGCGTGCACAGCTCGCCCGAGACGCCGGGCGCCACGACCTCGCCCGTGGCCGGGTCGACGATCTTCACCTCCAGGTGCGGCTGCACCTTGCCCACGGTGGAAACGCGGCGCTGAAGCGGCGTGTCGGCATCGCTCTGGCAGCTGACGGGGCTGGTCTCGGTCATGCCGTAGGCGATGGTGATCTCGGACAGGTGCATGTCGCTGACCACGCGCTTCATCACCTCGATGGGGCAGGGCGAGCCGGCCATGATGCCGGTGCGCAGCGTGCTCAGGTCGAACTCCTTGAAGCGCGGGTGGTCCAGCTCGGCGATGAACATCGTGGGCACGCCGTGCAGGCCCGTGCAGCGCTCGGCCTGCACGGTCTCCAGCACCAGCAGCGGATCGAATCCGTCATTCGGGTAGACGATGGCCGAGCCATGCGTGAAGCAGGCCAGGTTGCCCAGCACCATGCCGAAGCAGTGGTACAGCGGCACGGGAATGCACAGCCGGTCCTCTGGCGTCAGCCGCATGCACTCGCCGATGAAAAAGCCGTTGTTCAGGATGTTGCGGTGGGTCAGCGTGGCGCCCTTGGGAAAGCCCGTGGTGCCGCTGGTGAACTGGATGTTGATGGGGTCGGTGTTCTTGAGCGTGGCGGCCACGGCGTCGATGCGCGCATCCTGCGCATCACCGCGCGCCAGCAGGCTGGAAAAGCGCAGCATGCCGGGCTGCTCTTCGCCCTGCCCTGCCACGTCGATCCAGACCACGCTGCGCAGCTGGGGCAGGCGCGCGCAATGCAGGCGGCCGGGCTCGGCCGTGGCCAGCTCGGGGGCCAGTTCGCGCAGCATGCCCAGGTAGTCGCTGGTCTTGAACTGCGCCATGGTCACCAGGGCCTTGCAGCCGACCTTGTTGAGCGCGTACTCCACCTCGGAGGTGCGGTAGGCCGGGTTGATGTTGACCAGCACCAGGCCGACCTGGGCCGTGGCCAGCTGCATCAGCACCCATTCGGCGTTGTTGTGCGACCAGATGCCGACGCGGTCGCCCTTTTCCAGCCCCAGGCCCAGCAGCGCGCTGGCCAGGCGGCGCGCCTCGGTGTGCAGGCCGGCATAGCTGTAGCGCAGGCCCTGATGGCGGCTGACCAGGGCCTCGCGATCGGGCTGGCGGGCCGCCATGTCGGCAAAGAAATCGCCGATGGTCTGCTCGATCAGCGGCACATCGGTGCGGCCTTGGGCATGGCTGGAAGCGAGCGGGGCGTTCTGGGCGGGCATGCGTTGTCTCCTGTGTCGTCGGCGGCGCCTGGGACGGGCAAATGCAGTGGCCTGCCCCGTCACGGCAGCTATTGCGTGGCAGCATAAGGGCCAACCCCGAGCAGAACAGGCCACGAAGGTTGCAATAATTGCCAGCATGTTCACCCCCTCGCTGGTCAAGCCCCCCCTGCCCCAGGCGGCCGCCACCATGGCCTCCGCACACCCTGCAGTCACGCCCATGGCCTTTGTGCAGGCCATTATGCTGGCCTACGAACGCCGGGGCATCAGCGCCCTGTCCGCCCTGGAGAAGGCACAAATTGCGCCAGACTCCGTCAAAGAGCGCAACGAGTGCATCACGGCGCTGCAGATGGAGGCACTGTCCGATGCCGCCATGCGCGAACTCGACGACGAGGCCCTGGGCTGGTTCTCCCGGCGCCTGCCCTGGGGCAGCTACGGCATGCTGGCGCGCGCCAGCATGGGCAGCGAGCAGCTGGGCCTGGCACTGGCGCGCTGGTGCCGCCACCATGGCCTGCTGGCCGACGACATCCGCCTCACGCTCACGCAGGAAGACGGCTTGGCCACGCTGGCCATCGAGGAGCTGTCCACGCTGGGCGCCATGCGCGAGTTCTGCCTGCTGTCGGTGCTGCGCAATATCCACGGCCTGGCCAGCTGGTTCATCGACGAGCCGCTGCCGCTGCGGCGTGCCTGCTTTCCCTTCGAACCCCCGCCGCATGCGGGCGTGTATGCGCTGCTGTTCCCGCCGGGCGAGGTGGAGTTTGGCGCGGCCCGGGCCTGCCTCCAGTTCGACGCGCGTT
>NZ_JTKZ01000713.1:0-450 GCF_000799035.1 Delftia sp. ZNC0008 | reverse complement strand
GCCGTTGAAGAAGTCATGCAGGTTGTCGCGCGTGGGGATGCAGCGCGTCTCGAAGATGAACTGCTCGTAGGCCATGCCTTCGGGCAGATCGTGCTGGGGCACAAAGCGCCAGGGCAGCGCCTGCGCATCGGCCAGCGACTGCAGGGCCTGCCAGACCGGCCGGCCCTGCGCCACCTGCAGGCAGGCCGCCCTGCCCTGCGTTTGCAGCCCCTGCAGCCAGGGCGCATTCCAGTCGATGGGGAACGTCAATTGCCGGACGGCCTGGACTGGGCCTTGGCCAGGCGCTTGTCGCGCACGGCCACGCGCGAGGTGCCTTCGTCGCGCATCTCGAACGCCTGCGTGGCGGCCAGCAGCTTGGTGAGCGTGGCATAGCCATAGTTGCGCGCATCGAACGATGCCTTGTTGCCGATCTGCGCGCCCACGGCGCCCACATGGGCCCAGCCGCTTTCA
>NZ_JTKZ01000925.1:0-1047 GCF_000799035.1 Delftia sp. ZNC0008 | reverse complement strand
CCGCGTCGGACATGCTGCTGGGCCCCGGCAGCGCCGTGGCCTTGCAGTTCGACGGCAGCGAGCGCCGGCTGCGCCTGCTGGCCGGCGAGGCGCTGTTCACCACCGGTCATCCCGCAGGTGCGCTGGGCGATCTGCCCTTTGTGGTGGAGACCGCCCACGGCCGCGTGCGCGCTCTGGGCACGCGCTTCATGGTGCGCAGCAGCCAGGCAGGTGCGCGCGTGGCGGTGTTCGAGCGCGCCGTGGAGCTGCGCCTGGCCGGCACAGGCGCATCCGCACTGCGTCTGCAGGCGGGCGAGGCCATGGACTTCACGCGCACGGGCTGGAGCACGGTGCAGCCGGCCGGCCCTGCGGACGACGCCTGGAGCCGGGGCCAATTGTGGGTGGACAACCAGCGCCTGGACGACTTCCTGGCCGAACTCAACCGCTACCGCCCCGGCTGGCTGCGCGCCGATCCGGCCGTGGCCGGGCTGCGGTTCTCGGGCGTGTTCCCGCTGGACGAAGGCGGCATCGATGGCACGGACGCCGTGCTGGCCATGCTGCCCGGTGCACTGCCCGTGCAACTGCGCTGGCGCACGCGCTGGTGGGTGGTGGTGGAGCCTGCGCAGGCGCGCGGCTGAGGCTTTTTTCTTCCTTTTCGCTTTTTTTGCGCCGGGGGTGACCCGATTTCCCGCGCCGCGCTTCCTTGTTTCCGAGAGCTTTGATTTTCGATATCGGAACACAGGGAGAACCCAGGACCATGCAACCCCTTTTCATGCCCCGCCCCGCGCTGGCGCTGGCCATCGCGCTCATGCCCGCCGCCGTGCTGGCCCAGGCCCAGCGCAGCTATGACGTCGCTGCCGGCCCGCTGGATGCCGCCTTGCGCAGCACGGCCGCCCAGGCCGGCGTGGCCCTGATCTTCACGGCCGATCAGACGGCCGGACAGCGCAGCGCGGGCCTGCGCGGCAGCTATACGGTGGAGGGCGCCTTCGAGGCCCTGCTGGCCGGCACCGCCTGGCAGGCCGTGCGCCAGGCCAGCGGCGCCTATGCGCTGCGGCGGGTGGAGCAGGT
>NZ_JTKZ01000556.1:0-1053 GCF_000799035.1 Delftia sp. ZNC0008 | reverse complement strand
AGCCACCGAACGCACGCTCTACCGCTTCGACGTGCGCACCCGCGAGGAATACCAGGCCGGCCACCTGCCCGGCTGGCGCTGGGCGCCGGGCGGCCAACTCGTGCAGGCCACCGACGAATACGCCGCCACGCGCGGCGCACGCATCGTGCTGGCCGACTGGGACGGCGTGCGCGCCCTCACCACCGGCGCCTGGCTGGCCCAGCTGGGCTGGGAAGTCTTCACCTACGCTCCGCCCGCGCTGGCCACCCTGGAAACCGGCGCCGAACCCGTGCGCGTGCTCGCCTCCCGCGCACCCGCGCCCCAGCTGTCCGTGCAGCAGGCGCAGGAACTGCTGGGCGAAGGCCGCGCCATCGTCTTCGACGTGGACAGCCGGCCCGCCTTCGAGAAGCAGCACATCGCCGGTGCGCGCTTTGCCGTGCCTGACCGTCTGCCCTCCTTCGTGCAGGCCCTGCCGCCAGCGCAGGTCGTGGTGCTCACCTCGCCGGACGGCGTGCTGGCCCGTGGAGTGGCGGCCGAACTGGCGGCGCGCACGGGGCGCGATGTGCGTTCCGTCGTCGGCGGCACTTCTGCCTGGGCTGCTGCCGGGCTGCCGCTGGGGCAGGGGGATGCGGATGTGCTGACGGGGGATGATGACCAGTGGTACAGCCCTTATGCACATCGGGATCTGGGGTTGAGGGATGCGGGGTTTCGGGCTTATCTGGATTGGGAGTTGGGGTTGGTGGGGCAGTTGGAGCGGGATGGGTGGGCTTCTGAGATTCGGCTGGTGCCTGCTGTTTGAGGCTGGCTCTTGGTCTGCTTTTTGTCCCTGCCGGGTGGTTGTTTTTCGAGGCCGGGTTTCGGCCCGGCAGCCGACTCCCTTTCTTATCGCGCGATAAGAAAGGAAGCAAAGAAGCGCGCCCCAAACTGCCCACGACCCCTGCGCTGCGCTCCGGGGCGACCAGCGTTGGGCGGGATGCGGGGTGTGCCGCAGAACTCGCTGCGCGCTGACGCGCTTCGCTCAAACAACTGCGGCAAGTCAGATGACGAAGCAAGCCTGTCCTTCGGCAGGCTTGC
>NZ_JTKZ01000560.1:0-5588 GCF_000799035.1 Delftia sp. ZNC0008 | reverse complement strand
CTGCGCGAAACGCGCCGGCTGGTGCGCCGCAGCGACCGCGCCGAGCTGGAGATGACCCAGCTCAACCAGCGCCTGCAGGAGCTGGCCGGCGAGCTGGAGTACCGCGCCACGCACGACCCGCTGACCGGCGTGCTCAACCGCGCGGCCATCATCGAGCGCGTGAACCGCCACTTCACCCAGCAGGGCCTGGCCCTGATCGTGCTGGACATAGACCACTTCAAGCGCGTGAACGACAGCTTCGGCCACCCCGTGGGCGACAGCGTGATCCTGGGCGTGGTGCGCTGCCTCAAGGCCGCCGTGCCGGACACGGCCCACATCGGCCGCGTGGGCGGCGAGGAATTCACCGTGCTGCTGCCCCAGCACGACAGCGACGGCGCCGTGCGGGTGGCCGAGCAGGTGCGCGCCGCCATCGAGGCCCATCCCTTCGGCCTGCCCGACGCCAGCTGCATCACGGCCAGCTTCGGCGTGAGCTGGCGCCCGAGCGGCGGCCGCTTCGACGAGGCCTACAGCCTGGCCGACGAGGCGCTGTACGCCGCCAAGCGCAGCGGGCGCAACCAGGTCGTACGCGCGGCAGACCATGCCACGGCCTGAGCGGCGCGGACACAGACAGGGCTGAGGCATGAGTTTCGTGATGCGCGCACGGGCGCCCAGGGCGCCCGCCCCTGCTTCCGCCCTCCTGCAGCCTGCCCTGCAGCCGCCCCCGCCATCGCCCGTGCCCGGGCCTGAATGGCGGGTGCTGATCGTGGACAGCGACCCCGACGTACACGCCGCCTTCCGCCTGGCGCTGGAAGGCCACACCCTGTTCGGCCGGCCGCTGGTGTTCCTCTACGCCCGCTCCGGCACGCAGGCACGCAACCTGCTGCGCAGCGAGCAGGACCTGGCCGTGGTGGTGCTCGACGCCGTGACCGATGGCACGGGCGCCGGGCTGGATCTGGTGGATTTCATCCGCTACACGGCCGGCCTGCGCAACAGCCGCATCGTGCTGCGCACCGGCCGCCCGGGCCAGGCGCCCGATCTGGAAACCCTGCTGCGCTACGACATCAACGACTGCCGCACCAAGACCGAACTCACGCCCGACCGGCTGCTGGCCATCGTGGTGACCGCCGTGCGCTCCTACGAGCAGCTGTGCGCCATCGAGGCCAACCGCCGCAGCCTGGAGCTGATGGTGCGCTCCAGCGCCTCGCTGCTGGAGGAAACCAATCTGCACGCCTTCGCACGCGGCGTGATCACCCAGCTGGCCACCTTGCTGGGCGTGGCCAGCGAAGGCCTGGTCTGCTCGGAGGGCACGCACCCGGCCGAGCCCTACCGCGTGCTCGCGGCCACGGGGCCATTCGCCCGGCTCATCGACCAGCCCATCGCCACCGTGCTGGCCTCGCGCGGGCTGCGCCTGCTGCGCCAGGCGCTGCAGACCCGCCGCAACATCTATGGCGTGCAGCGCGGCGTGGCCCTGTACATAGGCCGGGGAGACGAGCAGGACATGGCCGTCTTCATCGACGCGCCGGCCTCGCACAGCGCACTGGACCGCCAGCTGCTCGAAGTCTTCTGCGCCAACCTGCGCACGCTGCTGCACAACCGCGGCCTGCTGGAGCGCCTGCATCAGTCCGCCTACTTCGACCCCCTGGTCTGCCTGCCCAACCGCGCCCACTTCGTGGAAAAAGTGGACGAATGCGTGTGGCGCGGCACGCAGGACCATGTGCTGGCCCTGGTGGACATCGACGACTTCAGCGCCACCAACGACGTGATGGGCCACCGCTTCGGCGACCGCCTGCTCGAAGCCATGGCCCGCCGCCTGGCCGGCGCCCTGCCCGCCGGCGTGCTGCTGGCGCGCGTGGGCTCGGACACCTTCGGCATCCTGGGCCCCACAAGGGAAGTGGCCCTGGGCCAGCTGCTGGACTGCGCGCGCCAGCCCCTGGCCGTGGACGGCGTGCCGCACAAGGTCTCGCTGACCTGCGGCTACGTGCACCTGCCCCGTGAACGCCAGGCCGGCACCGACCTGGTCAAGGACGCCACCATCGCCCTCAAGCGCGCCAAGCGCGACCACCGGGGCCAGCTGCTGGAGTACTCCGAGCACATGGGCATGGAGGCACGCGACCGCGCCCTGCTGCTGTCCGACCTGCGCGCGGCCATCGACGGCGCCCAGCTCTTCCTGGTCTACCAGCCCCAGTTGGACCTGGAAACCCATGCCCTGGTCGGCCTGGAGGCCCTGCTGCGCTGGCCACGGCAGGACGGCAGCTTCGTGCCGCCCGACCGCTTCATTCCCGTGGCCGAGCATTCGGGCCTCATCGTGCCGCTGGGCCAATGGGTGCTGGCCACGGCCTGCCGCACCATGCGCGAACTGCTGGACGCCGGCCGCGCGCCCCGGCGCATGGCCGTCAACGTCTCCACCGTGCAGCTGCAGGACCCGGGCTTTCTGCAGACGGTGCGCCATGCCCTGGCCGAGCACGGCCTGCAGGGCGCGCAGCTGGAGCTGGAGATCACCGAATCCGTCGCGGTCCTGCCCACCCAGCTGCTGCAGGCCACGCTCAGCGCCCTGCGCACGCTGGGCGTGACCATTGCCATCGACGACTTCGGCACCGGCTACTCCTCGCTGAGCTACCTGGAGCGCCTGCCGCTGGACCGCATCAAGATCGACCGCAGCTTCGTGCGCCAGCTTGGCGAATCACAGGAAGCGCGCATCGCCGAAATGATCGCCCAGCTGGGCCGCAAGCTCGGCCTGCAGGTCCTGGCCGAAGGCATAGAGGACGCCAGCGCCTGGCAGGCCCTGCGCACCATGGGCTGCCAGGAGGGACAGGGCTATCACATTGCACGGCCCATGGACAAGGCGCAGTTGCTGGGCTGGCTGGGCCAGCGCAATGAAGCGCTTCAGCGGCAGCCTGGCACCTCTGAGTTCCCCTGAGGCGGGCAGGCCGCGTCCTGCTCCCTCCCTACCTACCTGCACACCGCAGGAAACCCATGCCGCCTGGCCGCCCACACCACGGCCAGCGATGCGCCCAGCAGCGCCAGCAGCACGGGCGTGAAGGCGCCCACGCCCATGCGCGCCAGCAGCAGGCCGCCCACGATGCCGCCGCCGGCAATCGCCATGTTCCAGGCCGTGACCAGCATGGACTGCGCCACGTCGGCGGCCTCGCCCGCCGTGTGGGCAATGGCAGTCTGCAGCAGCGTGGCGGCGCCGCCAAAGGCCAGGCCCCAGACGGCCACCGCCGCATACACCAGGGCCGGCGCATCTGCGGCCACGCCCAGCATCAGCGTGGACAAGGCGAACAGCGCAATGCTGGCCAGCGTGAGCGCACGCAGGTGGCGGTCGATCAGCACGCCGGTGATCCAGATGCCCAGCACGGAGGTGGCGCCGAACACCAGCAGCACCAGGTCCGTGCGCGCGGCCATGCCCGCCTCCGCCAGGAAGGGCGCGATGTAGGTGTAGAGAATGTTGTGCGCCAGCACGAAGGCCAGCACCACGAACAGCACGGGGCGCACGCCCGCCAGGGTGAACACGCGCCGCAGCGGCAGGTGGCGGCCTGCCGCCTGCCCCGCAAAGTCGGGCAGGCGGGCGCGCACCCAGACCATGAGCGCCAGCGCCAGCACGCTCATGAGGCCGAAGCACAGCCGCCAGCCCACCCACTGGCCCAGCACGGTGCCGGCCGGCACGCCCAGCGACAGCGCCAGCGGCGTGCCCACCATGGCAATGGCGATGGCGCGGCCCTTGAGATGGCCGTGCACCATGCGTGCCGCGTAGCCTGCCAGCAGCGCCCAAAGCAGCCCGGCCGAGACCCCCGCCAGAAAGCGCGCCACCAGGGTCAGCGCAAAGTGCGTGGACAAGGCCGTGACCGTGTTGGCGACGACAAAGCCCGCGATCGCCGCCAGCAGCAGGGGGCGGCGGCGCATGCCCTGCGTGGCGGCCGTCAGCGGTATGGCGGCCACCAGGGAACCTATGGCGTAGAGGGTGACGGTCTGGCCCACCCAGGCCTCGGTCACCGCCAGGCCCTGGGCCATCTGCGGCAGCAGGCCGGCCGGCAGCGCCTCCGTCAATATGGTGATGAAGGCTGCCATGGCCAGCGCCAGCAGGGAGGCAACGGGCAGGCGGTCCTGGCGTGTTCCGTTCATTGCGGCTCTCCCGAAGCCCCGTGGACCTCACAAACCCCGTAGACCGCGTCGCGCAAATCGTTGACGAAGCGCCCCGACATGCCCTCGTACAAGGTGTTGGTGAAGGCCACGACACTGAGTTCCTGTGCCCGGTCCACGAACCAGGAATGCCCGTAGGCCCCGCCCCAGCGCCAGGTGCCCGCCGACTCGGGCGACGCGGCCAGCGCCGGATCGCGCAGCACGGAAAAGCCCAGTCCGAAGCCGAACCCGGGCGCATCGGGCAGCTCCAGCCCGCCCGTCTGGTCGCGCGCCATCTCGGCGACCAGCGCGTCGGGCAGGAGCGTTCCGCCGCCCTGGCGCAGGGCCTCCAGCAGGCGCAGGAAGTCGCCGGCCGTGCCGGCCATGCCCGCCCCTCCCGAGGCAAAGGCCCGCGCATTGAAGATGCGGGCCGGGCTGAACGGGATGCCGATGGCGCCCTCGAAGGGCGACACGGTCTCGCCCTCGGCCAGCGGATGGGGCTGCGGCACATCGTTGACATAGGCCGTGGCCACGCGCCGTGCGGCCAGTGCATCGGTCACCGCAAAGCCGGTATCGGCCATGCCCAGCGGCCCGGCCACAAGGTCGCGCACGGCCTGCTCCAGCGGCCTGCCGTGCACCTGTTCGACGAGGGCGCCCAGCACATCGGTGGCCAGCGAGTAGCCCCAGGCCGTGCCGGGCTCGTACCGCAGCGGCACGCTGGCGATGCGGCACAGGTTCTCCGCCAGGCTGATGCCCGAGCCATCCATGCCGTCCGATACACCGGCCAGCGCATAAGGGCCCTGTGCGTCGGACTCGAAGAAGCGGTAGCCCAGCCCCGCCGTGTGGCTGAGAAGCTGCCGCGCGGTGATGCGCGCCGGCCGGCCATCGGCCAGCCGGGGCCGGAACTGCGGCAGCCAGCGGTCCACGCCCTCATCCAGACCAAGCCGGCCCTGCGCCACCAGCACCAGGGCCGCCGCCGAAACAATGGGCTTGCTCGCCGAAGCCAGGCGGAACACCGTGTCCACGGCCATGGGCAGGCCGCGCTCGCGGTCAGCCCAGCCGGCCGCCTGGCGGTGGACCAGGGCGCCGCCACGCGCCACCAGCACCACGGTGCCGACCAGGCGCTGCGCCTCAAGCGCCTGCCGGACCACGGCCTGGATGCGGTCGGACAGGGGCGAGTTCAACGGGGCTGCAGGCAGCGCAGCGGGTGCAGCAGATGCCGCAGAAAGAGCAATCGTCATGGGAATTCCCGGGATCAATGAACAGGGTCCTGACGATAGAAAGCCCTCGATTAAAGAAAAAGTGGGGTAGATTTCCGGGTTATGCGGAACTTTCTGTCCGCAATGAAGGAGTGGCCTTGGACAGCCTCAACGGTTTCCTGGTGTTCGTGCAGGTCGCCGAGACCCGCAGCTTCGTGGCGGCAGGCCGGCTGATGGGAGTCTCGGCATCGGCCATCGGCAAGAGCGTGGCAAGGCTGGAGGACCGGCTGG
>NZ_JTKZ01000417.1:0-6335 GCF_000799035.1 Delftia sp. ZNC0008 | reverse complement strand
CCGCGTCACAGCGTGTTGCCCGGCTGGTTGGCTGTGACCCTGCAGATGCCTGCGCTGACCATGGTCACCGTGGCGCCCGAGACCGTGCAAACGCCGGGCGTGGTGCTGGCGTAGTCCACCGGCAGGTTCGAACTGGCCGTGGCGGGCGGGCCGAGGTCGAAGCTGGCGCCGGCCATGAAGGGCTGGTCGGCCTGGGCCGGGAAGGTGATCACCTGCGGCCTGCGGATCTGCAGGGTCACGAAGATGCCGTTGGCCGCCAGCCACTGGCCGGGCACGCTGGGCAGCCAGGCTTCCAGCATGCAGGGGCCCGCATCCACCATGGTGACCGTGGTGCCCGAGACGGTGCACACGGCCGGCGTATGGGCGGTGTAGTTCACGGCCAGGCCGGAATTGGCCGTGGCGATCGGGCGGATCTGGAAGGTGTCGCCGGGCGCGGTGAGCACCTGGTCGGCCTGGGGCGGGAAGGCGATGGTCTGGGGGGAGACGGCGCGCAGGTCGGCGGACAGGCGTGTGATGAAGCCGTTTGCAACGCCTGCATTGGTCTCCTGTGCGCCACCGGCCATGCCCGGCAGTTTGCGGGAATAGGTATGGCCGCCCACCACCACTTCCCCGGAGGACGTGATGGCCAATGCGGTGATGGCGTCATCGGACTCGCCGCTCAGGAAGGTGCTCTGCTCCAGCGTGCGCAGGTCGGCGGACAGGCGTGTGACAAAGCCGCTCTGGAAGCCGAAGACGCGATTCGGCTGTGCACCGCCTGCCGTGCCCGGAAAGCCGGAGAATCGGGTATGGCCGCCCACCACCACCTCCCCGGAGGGCGTGATGGCCAATACGGTGATGGCGTCAGAGTCCGCAGCACCCAGGTAGGTGCTCTGCACCAGCGTGCGCAGGTCCCCGGACAGGCGTGTGACGAAGCCGTCCCCGCTGTTGCCGCGGATGAAGTAGTAGTCCGGTTGTGCGCCGCCTGCCGTGCCCGGCAGGTCGTTTGACTCGGTAGATCCGCCCACCACCACTTCCCCGGAGGGCGTGATGGCCAATGCGGTGATGTCGTCATTGAACGCTCCACCCAGGTAGGTGCTCTGTTTCAGCGTGCGCAGATCGGCGGACAGGCGTGTGATGAAGCCGTCCACCGGTCCGAAGAAGCCGTTGTCCGACCCAGGCTTGGGCTGGGCGCTGCCGGTGGTGGCCGGCAGGTTGGGGGAAGTTGTGGATCCGGCGACCAGCACGTCCCCTGAAGGCGTGAGGGCCAGTGCGTTAGGCGACTCCGCTCCGGTGATATAGGTGCTGCGCACCAGCGTGCGCAGGTCCGCCGAGAGCAGGGCTGCAAAGCCGTTGCGGGTATTTGGCGCTATGTCCGCAATGGCCCCCTGTGCCGTACCGGGGAAATCGGAGGAGCGCGTAGATCCGCCCACCACGATGTCGCCCGAGGGGGCGATGGCCAGGGCTGTCAGGTGGTCCTCATCGCCTCCCCCCAGATAGGTGCTCTGCACCAGGGTGCGCAGATCGGCCGACAGGCGGGTGACAAAGCCAGAGCCGCTTGCTGGCTTTGCCGGTTGCGCTCCGTTCTCCGTGCCAGGAAGATTTCCGCTCCAGATGGTGCCCCCCACCACCACATCGCCCGAGGGCAAGATGGCCATGCTGCGGGGGCCTCCATCGCCCAGATAAGTGCTTTGCTCCAGGGTGCGCAGGTCGCCGGACAGGCGTGCCACAAAGAGGTTGCTCGTGCCGCTGGAGGGCTGGGCACCGCCGGCGGTGCCTGGGAAATCGCTGGACTCGGTTACGCCGGCCACCAGCACCTGCCCCGAAGGGGTCACGACCAGGGCGTTAAGGATATCGTAGTCAGACCCGCCCAGGTAGGTGCTCTGCAGGAAGGGGTCGATTACCAGCGGCAGCGCCCGGTCATACGCCCCCAGTGCGAAACCGTAGCCATCGCCCTGGCTGTTGAGTGCGTACTGCACGGGCACCTCCACGCGCCGCCCCGCAACTTCCTGGAACGCCACGGGCGCCGTGTAGGCCACGTCGCCATGGCCTGTGGCGGCCACCAGTTCGCCGCCTTCGCCCAGGCGCAGGGACAGCGCGCCGGCCATCCGTACATGGATCTGCGAAGCGTCGGCTTGCGGGGCCACGTGGAAGAGCTTTTCCACATTGGCACCCCGCACGGCCAGTTCCACCTGCACGCCAGGCCAGGCCTGCCCCAGGTGCAGGTTGCGGTAGGTGGCCGGCTGGTAGCTGTGCGGGCCGCTGAAGCGGGTGATCTGGGTGGCGGCGGCCTCGCCGCCGGTGGGCGACAGCGGCAGTGCGCCGGCCAGGGTTTCGGTGAGGCTCCAGCCGGACACGCGCTGGGGGGGGCGGCGGGGTCTCGGGTGGTGCCTGGGGTTGGGTGCCAGAGGGTGTTTTGGGAGGATTCTTGGGGGGCGTCTGGGGAGGTGTCTCGGGCGGGGGGGCCGAGGTCATGCCCTGCTGCTGCGCGGGCGCGGCCAGGCTGTAGACGATCTGACCCTGGCGGGTGACGTGGATCGCGCCCGCGAAGGTGCGGCCCGTGAAGGCCACGGCAGGGTCGAACTGGCCGCTGTTGGCCTCGAACGGCACGGACAGGCCCTGCAGGGCCTGCTGTATCTGCCGGGCCTGGGCGGAGCCAAGCGCTGGCGAATGCACCCGGTGGGGGACAGGACTTTGGGCGGGGCCGGGTACGGCTTGCGCCAGGCCGGCCGATGCCCAGAGCAGGCATGCCGCCAGGGCCGGCTTGCTGCGGCGCCGCCTGGGCACGGAAGAGGGATGGAAACGCATGCTTTCTCCTTGGATGCAGCGAATCCAAGGCAAGCCATGGACAGGGGCGGGCAGGCGATGCACGTCCCGCCGAGGCGGATGCTTGGTGGAAACTGCGGTGGCAGGGCATGACCGGCGCGGGGCTTTCCGCGCTGCCGGTCAATTGCCGATTTCTACCGAGTGCCGCTTGCTTCCACCATCAGAACTATCTGGTTTTTGCACGAATCTGGCGCACCGTTCCCTTGCCACCACAAAAGGCGTGCGCGCGGGTTGGGGTGGGTCTTACCGGCCGAACTCGGCGGCCAGCTCCTTGGCCCGCGTTTGCGCCGCGCGCATGGCGGCCACGAAATGCTCGGGCACCTGCTGCGCCTGCAGGTGGGTGATGGCGGCGTGCGTGGTGCCGCCCTTGCTGGTGACGCGCTGGCGCAGCACCTCGGCGCTTTCGGTGGAGCGCGCGGCCAGTTCGGAGGCGCCCTGGAAGGTGGCCACGCCCAGGCGGTAGGACTGCTCGGCCGTGAGGCCCATGTCCACGCCAGCCTTCGTCATGGCTTCGAGGAACAGGAAGACATAGGCCGGGCCCGAGCCCGACAGGGCGGTGACGGCGTCCAGGTGCGCTTCCTGGTCGACCCAGACGAACTGGCCCGTGGTGGCCACGACCTGCTCGATGGCGCTCTTGCCCGCGGCATCGACCTCGGCACGCGCAAACAGGCCTGTCATGCCTTTGCCCACCAGGGCCGGCGTGTTGGGCATGGCGCGCACGATGCGGCCCGTGCCCAGCCACTGGGCGATGGCGTCCGTGGGAATGCCGGCGGCCACGCTCAGGTGCAAGGCCTGGGCGGTGTGCGGCGCCGCCGCCTGGGCGGCTTCCTTGAAGGTCTGGGGCTTGACGGCCCAGACCACGATGCCGGCGCCGTCCAGCGCGCTGGCGGCAGCCGCTGCATCGGCATGGGCCGTGATGCCGAAGTTCGTGCGCAGCGCGTCGCGTGCAGCCTCGAAGGGTTCGACGACGACGATGCGGTCTGCGGATTGGCCCTGGCCGATCAGGCCGCCGATGATGGCGCTGGCCATGTTGCCGCCACCGATGAAGGCGATGACAGGGGAGGCTGTGGAAACGGTGTTCATGCTGGTGGCGGTGGAGAAGGAAAACGAAGAGTTTAGAGCGTGTTCCCACCGTGCCAGCGCATGTCCACGCCATGGCTGGCGGCCAGGTCCAGGGGCTGTGCCGGGGCGCCGGGCCGCTGGCGCAGGGTGAGCGCGCAAGGACCCTCTCCGCGCGTGGCAAGGCGCTGGCGCAGTGCGTCGGAGGCCGCCAGCGCCTGCGCGCCTTGCAGCAGCAGATCGAAGCCCGGCAATGCCAACCGCGCGCCCTGGTTGTCCAGCCGCTGCAGCGGCAGGCCCGGGCCCAGCAGCGCCCGGTAGCGGTCCAGGCTGGCGTCCAGGTCGTGCACGGCGACGGTCAGCGAGGCCACGCCCAGCGCGCCGTTGGGATGCGCGCGCACGCTGCCCTCGGGCACGCGCAGCGCGCGCGGCGTGACGTCGCCGCACAGAAAGGGCAGGTCGGGCGTGGCGTGGCGCGCCGTCTGCCACAGCAGTTGCGCGCCGTCGGGGCGTACGCGGCCTCCATCCACGGGGCCGACCAGGGTGTCCAGCCCCCGCCCGCGCGCCTCGGCCAGGGCCTGGGAGGTGCTGCGGGGCAGCAGGGCGAAGTCCACCAGCCCTTCGCCATGGTCGCGCAGCGTGCGGTACCAGCGCTCTTCGGGGGCCGGGGCGGTCCAGGCAATGATCTCCAGGTAGGCGCCATCGGCAAAGACGACCAGCGCGTTGTGCGAGGTGCGGCCCGGATGGCGGCCGCCGATGGCGACCTGGAAGCCCAGCGCGCGGTAGTCCGCCACGGCGGCCTCGAGGTCCTGCACGGCGATGACGATGTGGTCCAGCGGAAGTGCCATGAATGCTCCTGTGTTGTAAGGGGGGGCCGTCCGGATTCTCAGTCTTCGAGCTGAATCTTGTTGTCCCGCACGAAGCGGCCCCAGCGCTCATATTCCTGGCGCACCCAGCGGTCGAGGGCGGGTCCGTCCGTGGCCATGACTTCGAAGCCCGACTGCATGAGCTTGCTGCGGATGTCGGGCGTGTTCAGCGTGGCCTGGAAGTCTTCGGTGAGCTTGTGCACCGTGGCGGCCGGCGTGGCGGAAGGCGCGAACACGCCGATCCACGAGTAGGCCTCGAAGCCCGGGAAGCCGGACTCGGCCACGGTGGGCACGTCGGGCAGCTCGGGCAGGCGCTTGAGGCCGGTCACCGCCAGCGGCTTGATCTTGCCCGCCGAAATCTGGCCGCGCAGCGCCGCATAGCTGAGCAGGGTGAGGTCGGACACATTGCCGAGCACGGCCTGCACGGCCGGGCCGCCGCCGCCGTAGGGCACGTGCAGCACGTAGGTGCCCGAGCGGCGCTTGATGTCCTCCATCACCAGGTGGTTCATGGACCCCAGGCCGGTCGATGCGTAGCTGTATTTGCCCGGGTTGCGGCGCGCCAGCTCCAGGAAGCCGGCCAGGTCCCTGGCGGGCACCGAGGCCGAGGCGCCGATCACCAGCGGAAAGCGAAGCGCCAGCGACACGCCCGTGAAGTCCTTGAAGGTGTCGTAGGGCAGCCGGGACTTGGCGATGGGATTGATGGCATGGGTGTCGAAGCTGAACAGCAGGGTGTTGCCGTCCGGGGCCGACTTGGCCACGTACTGGGTGGCGATCTGGCTGGCGGCGCCGGGGCGGTTCTCCACGATCACCGACCGCCCGGCCACCTCGCCCAGGCGCGGCTGCAGTATGCGCGCGGCGATGTCGGTGCTGCCCCCTGGCGGGAAGGTGATGACCAGCTTGAGCGGGGCGGCACCCTGCGCGGATGCCGTGCCGGACGGCCCCAGCAGGGATGCGGCGGCCATGGCCAGCAGCAGCTGGCGGCGTGAGGGGGGATGGGGCATGGTAAGGCTCCTTTTCAAGCGCATTGGCGGGCAGGAAATCGGGAATCTGTGCGTGGGGCTGGCGTCAACCCATCCACTGGCTCACCGGCACGGCCGTGTCCTGGAGCTCTTGCGAGATCACATCCACCAGCGCCGGGCCGTCGTGCATCAGCGCAGCCTTGAGCGCGGCTTCGAGGTCTGCCGGGTCCTCCACGCGCCATGCCTTGACGCCGAAGGCCTCGGCCACGCGGGCATGGTGGGTGCGGTTGAAGTCGACGGAGAAGTAGCGTTCATCGTAGCCGGACTTCTGGCTGGCCTTGATCCAGCCGAACACGCTGTTGGAGAACACGATCATCTTCAGCGGCACGTTGCGGCGCACGATGGTTTCCAGCTCGCCGCAGGTGAAGCCGAAACTGCCGTCGCCCATGACCGCGACCACCACGGAATCGGGCTGGCCGATGGCTGCGCCAAAGCCGGCGGACATGGCAAAGCCCAGCGCCCCGTGCGCGCGGTTGGTGATGAAGTGCCGGCCGGCCTGGGGCGCGTCGAAATAGGCCGTGAAGTAGGGGCAGGGCGTGCCGGGGTCGGCCACCACGATGGCGCGCGCGGGCAGCAGGCGGTTGAGCGT
>NZ_JTKZ01000447.1:0-498 GCF_000799035.1 Delftia sp. ZNC0008 | reverse complement strand
GATGGTCACGCTGGTGGCGGGACCAAAGGCACTGGCCGCATTCGCTACCGTGAAGGCGTAGTTGAAAGGCGTGCCCACAGCCAAGCTACCGGGGTTGGCCTTGGTAACCGTCAGCGCAGGCGTACCAGGGGTTACCGGCGTGGAAGGCGTCGATGCGCAATCCGTCGTGCAACCGGCCGTCGGATTGACCGGGCTGATGCCACCCGACGGATCGTAGGAGGCCGTGTTGGTGCTCGAACCCACCGCCGTCGGCACAGCCGGCAGGTTGAAGCTGGTGTTGCCACCGGCCGCCACTGCCGCAGTGAAGTTCACGGTGCAAGACAGGATCGCCGTGCCATTGCCCACGAAGGGGAAGGTGTTGGGCGTGCAGGTCGCACTGGCCACGTTCGCACCGCTCGGCACGCCCGTGATGCTGATGCCTGCCGGCACCAAGTCCTTGATGGTCACGCTGGTGGCGGGACCGAAGGCACTGGCAGCGTTGGACACGGAGAACGCGTA
>NZ_JTKZ01000201.1:0-4872 GCF_000799035.1 Delftia sp. ZNC0008 | reverse complement strand
GAGGTGGACGTGGTGGCCGAGGTGATGAAGCTCACCGGCGGCAAGGGCGTGGATGTGTCGTTCGAATGCACCAGCGTGAACAAGGTGCTGGACACGCTGGTGGCCGCGACGAAGGCCACGGGCGTGGTGGTGATCGTGTCCATCTGGAGCCATCCGGCCACCATCAACGTGCACAGCGTGGTCATGAAGGAGCTGGACGTGCGCGGCACCATCGCCTACTGCAACGACCACCAGGAAACCATCAAGCTGGTCGAGGAGGGCAAGATCAACCTCGAGCCCTTCATCACCCAGCGCATCCAGCTCGATGACCTGGTGGCCCAGGGCTTTGACACGCTGATCCACAACAACGAGTCGGCGGTGAAGATCATCGTGCAGCCACGGTTCAAATAGCCGCTGGGCACCGCGACTGCACGAACCTGCATCTTTCGTGCCGGTCGCCGGCGGAGCCGGGCGCAAAGGGGTCAAAACCCGGCGGGGGCCGACACATGCCTCCCGCTGGCAAGCAGGGTTTCCAAAAATCGCTCAGACTAGCCAGAAGCGACTTTTGCAGTGCCGAAGATTTCTGCAACCGACTGAAAAACCCGCGGAACTTCGGCTTTAGCACTCAATCCTAACGAGTGCTAATATGAAGGAATGGAAGAAAGGAACTCTGCAATGACAAACGCCTCCGGCTCCATTGCGACCACCTTGGCGCCCGCTAACCCCTGGGCCCTGGTGCCGCCTCTGGGCAATCTGGATGCCTACATTTCCGCGGTCAACCGCCTGCCCATGCTCACCCTCGAGGAAGAGCAGGACTACGCCCGCAAGCTCAAGGAACACAGTGACCTGGACGCCGCAGGGCGTCTGGTGATGTCCCACCTGCGCCTGGTGGTGTCCATCTCGCGCCAGTACCTGGGTTACGGCCTGCCCCATGGCGACCTGATCCAGGAAGGCAATGTCGGCCTGATGAAGGCCGTCAAGCGCTTCGATCCCGATCAGAACGTGCGCCTGGTGAGCTACGCCATGCACTGGATCAAGGCCGAGATCCACGAGTACATCCTCAAGAACTGGCGCATGGTCAAGGTCGCCACGACCAAGGCCCAGCGCAAGCTGTTCTTCAACCTGCGCTCCATGAAGCAGGGCCTGAAGTCCGACGCCGCCATGGCCGAGGACGGCGCCATGCTGCGCGACACGCTGACCTCCGGCGAGATCGACGCCATGGCCGAGAAGCTCAACGTCAAGCGCGAAGAAGTCATGGAGATGGAAACGCGCCTGGCCGGTGGCGACGTGCTGCTGGACCCCTCGCCCAGCGATGATGGCGAGCAGGCCTTCGGTCCCATCGCCTATCTGGCCGACGGCGCACATGAGCCCACGGCCATGATCGAGTCGCGCCAGCGTGACCACCTGGCCACCGACGGCATTGCCATGGCGCTGGATTCGCTGGACGACCGCAGCCGCCGCATCGTCGAGGAGCGCTGGCTCAAGGTCAACGATGACGGCTCGGGCGGCATGACGCTGCATGAGCTGGCCGCCGTGTATGGCGTGAGCGCCGAGCGCATTCGCCAGATCGAGGTGGCTGCCATGAAGAAGATGAAGAAGGCCCTGGCAGAGTTCGCCTGATGGCCTGACGGCCTGGGCTGACAGGCCGCTTCAAGACAAACCCGGATAATCTCCGGGTTTTTTATTGCCCGCAGCCTTTGCGGCCCCCACGCCCCCATGCCCGCCAGCGCCATCTCGCCACTACGCCGCCTCTTCGCCAATGCCTTGGCCACCGCCCTGGCTTCGGCCCTGCTGCCTTGCGCCGCCTTGGCGGGCGACCAGTGGCCCAGCAGCCCCCTGCATCTGATCGTGGGCTTTCCCGCGGGCTCCTCGCCCGACCTCACGGCGCGCGCCCTGGCCGAGCCGCTGGAAAAGCGCCTGGGCCAGCCCGTCATCGTCGAGAACAAGGTGGGAGCAGGCGGCAACATTGCAGGCGAGCAGGTGGCCCGTGCGCGCGACGGCCATACCTTCAGCGTGATGATCAACGGCAACCTGACGATTGCCCGCCTGCTCAACCCCGCTGTGCGCTACGACCCTGTGAAGGACCTGCAGCCCGTCAGCCTGATCGGCGTGGCGCCCCTGGTGCTGGTGGCACCGGCCGGCGCGCCCGAGGGTCGGGCCTTCCTGGAGGCCGCTGCCCAGGCCGGCAGCCGCTGGAGCTACGGCTCGCCCGGCGTGGGCACCGTGGGCCACCTGGGCATGGAGCTGCTCAAGAGCCGCTCCGCGCTCAGGCCCGAGCACATTCCCTATCCCGGCTACCCGCAGGTGTTCAACGCCATCCAGGGCGGCGACCTGCAGTTGTCCATGCTGCCGCCCGCGCTGGCCATGGCCCAGGTCCAGGCCGGCAAGCTGCGCGGCGTGGCCGTGACCTCGGCCACGCGCAGCCCGCTGGCGCCGGGCCTGCCCAGCCTCAAGGAGCTGGGCGTGGGCGATTTCGACCTGGAGATCTGGAACGCCGTGGCCGCGCCCAAGGCCATGCCCGCCGCCCATGTGCACAAGCTGGCCGAGGCCGTGAGCGAGATCGTGCGCTCGCCCGAGATGCGCGCGCGCCTGGCCGCCCAGGGCTGGCAGGCCGTGGGCAGCTCGCCCGAAGGCCTGGCCCTGCGCATGCGCCAGGACGTGGCGACGCTGGGCCGCATCATCCGCGAACAGGGCATACGCGCACAATGATGCGCCCAGTGACGTGCTCTCTTTGACACCCCCATGACCGCAGCCCAAGCCTTTACCGAACTCAATGCCTGGCAGGTCATGGCCTGGGGTCTGGCCTTCTTTGGCGTGCTCTACCTGGCCGGCGGCTGGGGCATGTCGGCGCTCACGCGCTGGCTGCAGCGGCGCGGCGTGGGCCGCGTGCTGGACACGCGCCCGCTCAAGCCCGACCAGTTGCAGCGCGAATGGCGCCAGTCGCTGCATTCGGTGCTGATCTTCGGCATCGGCATGATCGTGCCCTGGGGCCTTCTGCAATTGGGGTGGGCGCGGCTGGAGCCCGATGCAGGCCCCTGGCGCATTGCCATCGAAGTCGTGGTGCTGCTGATCTGGAACGATGTGCATTTCTGGATCAACCACCGCCTGCTGCACACGCGGCTGCTGGGGCGCTTTCATGGCGACCACCACCGCTCCATCGTCACCACGCCGTGGTCCACCTACAGCTTCCATCCCATCGAGGCGCTGATGCTGGGCAACGTCATCCTGCTGCCCATGGTGGTGCACGACTTCAGTTTCTGGTCGCTGGCCTCGGTGCCCGTGCTCAGCCTGCTGCTGAACGTCATAGGCCACTCCAACTACGACTTCTTTCCCGGGGTGTCCGACACGCATGCGCTGGCCGCCAGCCGGCGCCACCATCTGCACCATGCCCGGCCCAATGGCAACTACGGCTTTGCGCTGGCCTTCATGGACCGGCTGATGCGCACGCGCGTGGCACTGCCCGCCACGGCCCGGCCCAGGACGGAATGAGCCGACCGCCTGCTCGCCACGTCCAGCCACGGCTGCCCCGGCTGCGCCACGGGCGCGACCTGCAGTCGCTGGCCTATCTGGTGGCGCTGCCGCTGATCGTGTGGTGGCAGTGGCAGCATGGCTGGAACCTGTGGCTCTACGGGATCGAGCTGTTCCTCACGCTGGGCGTGGGCGTCATCCACCACAACCACACGCATTTGCGCATGTGGCGCGGGCGCTGGGCCAACCGCTTCACCGACTACTGGCTCACCCTGCTGCAAGGCCACCCGACCTTCGTGTTCTGGCCCGCCCATGTGGCCAACCACCACCGCTTCCGCCACGGCCCGCGCGACATGGCACGCACCTACCGCTTCGGCGGCGACCACAACCATCTGCTGGGCTACCTGCTCCACCCGCTGCAGGCCGGCTGGGTGCTGTACCCGCTGTTCCTGCGCTGGCTGGGCCAGCTGCGGCGGCATTGGCCCGGCGCCTTTCGCTACTGCATGGGCCAGTACCTGCTGTGGCTGGGCAGCTGGGCGCTGCTGCTGTCGCTGGATTGGCAAAAGGCCTTGCTGCTGGTGATCGTTCCCCAGTTGCATGGCCTGCACTGGCTGCTGGCCACCAACTACCTGCAGCACGCCCATGCCGATGGCCGGCCACTGACGCGCGGCCAGCGGATGGACAGCGCCACGCCACTGAACTACGCGCGCAATTTCGAGGGCTGGGTCAATCCGCTGCTGTTCAACATCGGCCTGCACACGGCCCACCACGAGCGGCCCCAGGCCCACTGGTCCGAGCTCACGCGCCTGCACAGCGAACACTACCGCCAGCGCGTGGCCCCTGCGCTCAACGAAGGCGGACTGCTACCCTACATGGCCCGCGTCTTCGTGCTCGGCACGGTCTGGCCGCCGGCGCGCACGCGTGCGCAAATGCCTCCCGGAACATACGACTGATACGACCCTGAACCCATGCCCGTCGCCTATTCCAACGTCTATCTGCATGCCGCAGGCATGTTCCTGCCCGGTGAACCCGTGGACAACGCAGGCATGGATGCCTACGTGGCGCCGCTCAACCGCCTGTCCGAGCGCCTCAAGCGCCGCATCCTGGCCGAGAACGGCATTGTCCAGCGCCACTACGCCATCGACGCCGAAGGCCGCACCGTCCACAGCAACACGGCCATGGCCGCCCAGGCCATCCAGGACTGCCTGGCACAGGCCGGGCGCGCGCTGGGCGATGTCGGCTTCCTGGCCAGCGGCTCGTCGGGCGGCGATGCGCTCATGCCCGGCTTTGCCAGCATGATCCAGGGCGAGATGGCCGCGCCGCCCATGGAGACCCTGTCCGTGCACGGCGTCTGCGCCGCCAGCGTGGGCGCGCTGCAGGCAGCGGCCCAGGCCGTGGACCGCGCGCCCGACTCGCTGGCCCTGG
>NZ_JTKZ01000777.1:0-1904 GCF_000799035.1 Delftia sp. ZNC0008 | reverse complement strand
CGATTCCTGCCAGCCGCACCAAAACGACAAGCCTCAGAACTGCAAAGTTCTGAGGCTTTTTCGTTTGTGCTCAGTTGGTGTCGAGGTTTGTGCGGCGTCTTCGCCTGCTGCGGTGATCTGTGTGAAGATCGGCTCCCTATGAGCAAGGCTTTCACCAAGGAATCCGACGGCGACGACGATGATGAAGTCGGCCTGCCGCCCTTGCCGCCGGGCGGCAAGAACTACATCACGCCCCAGGGCTTCGAGCGGCTGAAGACGGAGCTGCTGGACCTGATCGACAACGAGCGCCCGCGCATCGTGGAGATCGTGCACTGGGCGGCCAGCAATGGCGACCGCTCCGAGAACGGCGACTATCTCTACGGCAAGAAGCGCCTGCGCGAGATCGACCGGCGCATCCGCTTTCTGACCAAGCGGCTGGAGATCGCCGAGGTGGTCGATCCCTCCGTGCATGCCGGCAGCGAGCAGATCTACTTCGGCGCCACCGTCACCTATGTCGATGACGAGGGCGAGGAGCGCACCATCACCATCATGGGCATCGACGAGGCCGACAGCGCACGCCAGCAGGTCAGCTGGATCGCACCCGTCTCGCGCGCCCTGCTCAAGGCCCGTGTGGGCGACGAGGTGGCCCTGCCCACCCCCGCAGGTGTGCGCACGCTGGAAGTGCTGGACGTCACCTACCCGGAGCCGGGCAGCGCCGCCGGGTGAGCGTTCAGGGCTGCAGTTTCTGCAGCAGCTCCAGCGTGGGATAGCCGTCGGCCACCAGGCCCTGGCTTTGCTGGAACTGGCGCAGGCCCGCGCGCGTGGCCGGGCCCATCACGCCATCGGCCGTGCCGGCCGAAAATCCCCGTTCGTTGAGCGCGGCCTGCAAGGCGCGCAACTGCTCGCGCGACAGCGGTGCCAGATCGCGCGGCCAGGCCGCCTGCACGTCCGGGCCACCGGCCAGCTGCTGCGACAGCAGGCCCACGCCCAGCGCGTAATTCACGGAGTTGTTGTAGCGCAGGATGGTGCGGAAGTTGGCGCCCACCATGAAGGCCGGGCCGCGCGCGCCGGCCGGTGCGATCACGCTGGCATCGGCCATGGCGGGCAGGGCGGAGCCGTCCACGGCCTGCACGCCCTCGGCCGCCCATTGCGCGCTGTCCTGGCGCACGCTGGTCTCGGCGCGTGCATGGTCAAAGCCTGCCGGCAGGCGCACTTCGACGGCCCAGGGCTCGCCCGTCTTCCAGCCCGAATGGGCCAGGTAGTTCGCCGTGGAGGCCGTCACATCGGGCAGGCTGCCCCAGATGTCGCGGCGGCCATCGCCATCGGCATCCACCGCATAGGCCAGGAAGACCGAGGGCAGGAACTGCGTATGGCCCATGGCGCCGGCCCAGGAGCCGATCATGTGGGCCGCATCGATGTCGCCGTTGTCGATGATGCGCAGGGCGGCCAGCAACTCCTTCTGAGCCCAGGCCGCGCGCCGGCCGTCGAAGGCCAGGGTGGCCAGCGCATCGACGGTGGGGAAGTTGCCGAAGTTGCTGCCGTAATTGCTTTCCATGCCCCAGATGGCGGCGATCACCTCGGCCGGCACGCCATGGCGCTGGCTGGCCGCCTGCAGCGGTGCAGCCGCTTCGCGCAGCTTGGCACGGCCCTGGGCAATGCGCTGGGCCGAGACGGCGCTGTCCAGGTACTGCCAGGGCGTGCGTGTGAACTCTGGCTGCGAGCGGTCCAGCTGCACCGCGCGCCGCTGCAGCCGGGCAGGCTCCAGTGCGCTGCGCACGGTTTTCTCCGAGATGCCGGCGTCCAGCGCCTTGCGCGCGAAATCCCGCTTCCACGCTTCGAAGCTGGTGGCCTCGGCCTGCTGGGCGGCATCCGGCGCGGTGGCCGGTTCGGGCTGCACGGGCGCGACAGGCGCCGTGGGGACGCGG
>NZ_JTKZ01000897.1:0-551 GCF_000799035.1 Delftia sp. ZNC0008 | reverse complement strand
CATGCTGCGCTCCAATCCCAAGGCCTTCATCAACGGCAATGTGAACCGCATGCGCTCCGGCGCCGTGCTCACCGTGCCTGACGAGGCCACGGCACAGGCCACCTCGCCGCGCGAGGCGCGCCAGATCGTTGCAGCCCAGTCCCGGGATTTCAACCAGTTCCGCCGCCAGCTGGCCAGCGCCGCACCAGCCGCGCCCGTGGCATCGGCCAATCGTGAAGCATCGGGCAGCGTCCAGGCCCAGGTCGAAGACCGCAAGCCGTCCACTGCCGCACCCGACAAGCTCACCCTGTCCAAAGGTGCTGTCAAGGGCGTGGAGGCAGACGAGCGCCTGGCCAAGCAAAAGCAGTCCGACGACCAGGCATCGCGCACGGCCGAACTGCAGCGCAACATGTCCGAGCTGAGCCAGATCGCCGCCGCCGCCAAGCCCGCCGAAGGTGCTGCTGCAGCACCTGCCTCGGCAGCCAGCGGCACGGCAAACGGCGTGGCTGTGCCGGGCGCGCCGACCGTGCCTGCAGCGCCTGAAGCTGCAGCACCCCAGACAACTCCCGCGG
>NZ_JTKZ01000420.1:0-2027 GCF_000799035.1 Delftia sp. ZNC0008 | reverse complement strand
CGAGTCCGTGAAGCGCTACAGCGACGATGAGCTGCGCGCCCTGGGCGTGCCCCAGGCCCTGCTGGAAGATGCCGGCTACGTGAAGGCCGGCGTGCCGCTGGCCGGCATGGACCTCTTCGATGCCGACTTCTTCGGCTACACCCCGCGCGATGCCGAGCAGCTGGACCCGCAGCACCGCCTTTTCCTGGAATGCGCGTGGCAGGCGCTGGAGCATGCGGGCTACGAGGGCCGGCGCTACCCCGGCGCCATCGGCGTGTACGCGGGCACGGGCGCCAGCGTCTACCTGATGCGCCATCTGCTGCCCCGCCATGCGCCGGGCCCTGGCGCCCAGGTCGCCGACCTGCTGGGCCTGATGAGCGGCAACATGGCCGATGCCCTGGCCACGCGCGTGGCCTACAAGCTGGACCTGCGCGGCCCGGCCGTCACCGTGCAGACGGCCTGCTCGACCTCGCTGATGGCCGTGCACACCGCCTGCCAGGCGCTGCTGGGCCATGAATGCGCCATGGCGCTGGCCGGGGGCGTCTCGCTCAACCTGCTGCAAAACGGCGGCTACCGCTACCAGGCCGGCGCCATCTTCTCGCCGGACGGGCATTGCCGCGCCTTCGATGCCCAGGCCGCAGGCACGCTGCAGGGCAGCGGCGCGGGCATTGTGGTGCTCAAGCGCCTGGACGATGCGCTGCGCGACGGCGACACCATCCACGCCGTCGTCCTGGCCAGCGCCGCCAACAACGATGGCGCAGACAAGGTGGGCTTCACGGCGCCCGGCGTCAATGGCCAGGCCGCCGTGGTGCGCGCGGCGCAGGCCCTGGCGGACGTGCCGGCCGACACCATCGGCTATGTGGAAGCCCATGGCACGGGCACGGCGCTGGGCGACCCCATCGAGATCGCGGCGCTGACCCAGGCCTTTCGCGCCAGCACGCAGCGCAGGGGCTACTGCGCCATCGGCTCGGTGAAGACCAATATCGGCCATCTCGATGCGGCCGCCGGTGTCACGGGCCTGATCAAGACGGTGCTCTCGCTCAGGCATGCCACCTTGCCGCCCAGCCTGCATTTCGAGCGGCCGCACCCGCAGATCGACTTCGAGCGCAGTCCCTTCCATGTCAACACCGCGGCCAGGCCCTGGCCCCAGGCGGCCACACCGCGCCGCGCGGGCGTGAGCGCCTTCGGCATTGGCGGCACCAATGTCCATGTGGTGCTGCAGGAGGCTGCTGCAGCCCCTGCCACCTCTGCCACCCCTTCCGGTGCATCGGCGGATACAGCCCGGGGCTGGCAGGTGCTGCCGCTGTCCGCTCGCAGCCCCCGTGCGCTGGACGAAGCGGCGCGCCGCCTGGCTGCCCATCTGCAGCAGGCCGGCAGCGGCCTGTCGCTGGACGATGTGGCCCACACCCTGCAGCAGGGCCGCCGCGCCTTCGGCCATCGCCGTGCCGTGGTGGCCGACGGCATGGGCATGGCGGTGGAGGGCCTGCACCTCTCTGCTGCTACTGCTGCTGCTGCTTCTGCTGCGCCGCCAGGCCAGGCCACCGAGGTGCCGGCACAGCCGCCCGGCGTGGTCTTTCTTTTCCCGGGCGGGGGCGTGCAGCACGCCAACATGGGCCTGGACCTGTACCGCGACGGCGGTGTGTTCCGGCAGGAGGTGGACCGCTGCTGCGAGCTGCTGCAGGCCGAAACAGGCTGGGACCTGCGCCAGTGGCTGTTCCCCGCCCCGGGTGAAGAGGTGGAGGCCGACGCGGCGCTGTCCGCCATGGACAAGGCCCAGCCGGCACTGTTCGTGATCGGCTATGCGCTGGCCCGGATGTGGATGGCGCGCGGCGTGCAGCCCGTGTCCATGCTGGGCCACAGCCTGGGCGAGTATGTGGCGGCCTGCCTGGCCGGCGTGTTCGAACTGCCGCATGCCCTGCGCATCGTGGCGGCGCGCGGCCGCCTGCTGCAGTCGCTGCCGCAGGGCGCCATGACCTCGGTGCCCCTTGTCGAGGCCGAGCTGCAATCGCTGCTGGATGCGGGCTGCGACCTGGGTGCCGTCAACGGCG
>NZ_JTKZ01000575.1:0-2663 GCF_000799035.1 Delftia sp. ZNC0008 | reverse complement strand
GCGACTGCGGCATGCAGCGCAGCCCCAGCACCAGCGCGGCCAGCGCCACGGCGGCCACGCAAAGCACCACGCCGCGCCAGCCCGCCACGCCCAGCAACCAGCCCGACAGCAACGGCCCGAAGGCCAGGCCCACGCCAAACGACGTGCCCACGCCACTGAAGGCGCGCATGCGCCCCGCTCCATCGAACACCTGGGCCAGCGCCGCCGTGCCGCCCGCCAGCGCGGCCGCCGCGCCCAGGCCCTGCAGCGCACGCAGCAGGTTGAACACGACAATGGCCCCCTGCCCGCCCAGGCAGGCCTGGGCCAGCGCACTGGCCAGCACCACGCCCAGCCCGGTCAGGAAAACGCGCCGCCGCCCGTGCAGATCGGCCAGCGCGCCGGCCGCCATCAGCGTGGCGCCAAAGCTCAGCATGAAGGCATTCGTCACCCAGTTGAGCGCCAGCGGCCCGCCGCCCAGCGCCTCGCGCAGCGCAGACAGGGCCACGGCCGGCCCGGTAAAGCTCAGCGGCATCGCCAGCGCCGCAAGGCACACCGACAACAGCACCCAGACCGGGGATGCATGCGGTCGCGCTGTGCCGTGGAGCGCATCCGGTGCGCGGGAAGAAGTCAGGCAGGAGGACATGGTTGGCAAGGCTTTCGCAATTTCCCGGCCGCACATGGCCAGGCATGCATGAACGATAAAAGCGCTGCAATGCCGTGAAAATAGGCGCCAGACTCCCCACACTCCCAACCCCAGGTTGGCAATCGACATGGACAGCTTCAGCGGACTCGAATCCTTTGTGCGTGCAGCCGACCTGCTGAGCTTTGCCGAGGCCGGGCGCGCCCTGGGCATCTCGGCCTCGGCCGTAGGCAAGAACGTGGCGCGGCTGGAACAGCAACTGGGCCTGCGCCTGTTCCAGCGCACCACGCGCCAGGTGCGGCTCACACAGGAAGGCGCGCTGTTCCATGAGCGCTGCCGCCGCATCCTGGATGAACTGCACGATGCGCGCGCCACCATGCAGGCCGCCGCCGAGGCGCCGCGCGGACGGCTGCGCGTGAGCCTGCCCACCATCGGCTACCGCTTCCTGCTGCCTGTGCTGCCCGAGTTCCAGGCCCTGTACCCGGAGGTTGACCTGGACCTGGACTTCAACGACCACCTGGTGGACGTGGTCGAGGCCGGCCTGGACGTGGTCATCCGCAGTGGCGAACTGGCCGACTCGCGCCTGGTCGCGCGCCGGCTGGGGCCGTTCCGCTTCATCCTGGCCGGCTCGCCCGCCTACCTGGCGGCACGAGGCATACCGCAATCCCCCGCCGAACTGGCACAGCACAGCTGCCTGCGCTACCGCTTCCTGAGCAGCGGCAAGCTGGAGGAATGGGTGCTGCCCGGCATGCCGCCCCACCTGCCCGCCGCCCTGGTCTGCAACAACATGGAAGCCATGCTGGGCGCGGCCGTGGCGGGCATGGGGCTGGCCTATATGCCGGACTTCCTGGCGCGGGATGCACTGGGGCGTGGCGAACTGCAGCGGGTGCTGGCGGAGGACCTTACGCACACGGGGCAGTTTTCGGCGCTGTGGGCGTCGAGTCGGCAGTTGTCGCCTAAGGTGAGGGCGTTTGTGGATTTTGTGGGGGAGAGGCTGTTCAAGGAGTCTTGAACGGGGCCGTCCCCTGCTGTTGCTCGTTCTTGTCCCTGCTGTTGCTCGTTTCTGCCCCTGCCGGGTGGTTGTTTTTCGAGGCCGGGTCTCGGCCCGGCGGCCGACTGCCCTTTCTTGATTCGCCAAGAAAGGTCAGATCAAAGAAGGCGACCCGAATGTCCGCGACCCTCCGCTTCGCTGCGGGCAACCTGCGTCGTGGCGGTTGCGGGGTTCGCCGTGAAACTCTCTTCGCGCTGCGCGCTACGTTCAAACATCACGGCGAGTCAGATCACGAAGCAGTCCTGTCCTTCGGCAGGACTGCAACCCCGCAACCACCACGCCGCAGGCGCTGACATACGGGAAGTTGGTGCGGGCCTTCGCTTCGCTCGGCCCCTGGTTTGAAGCCGAACGCAGTGATGGCGCCGGCTGTTGGCTGTTGGCTGTTGGCTGTTGGCTGTTGGCTATCCCTCAGCCTCCCCCCTTCTGCCCACGCCTGCGTTGGGCGGGATGCGGGGTGGCAGCCCTGCCGAAGGACAGGGCTGCTTCGTCATCTGACTTGCCGCAGTTGTTTGAGCGAAGCGCGCCAGCGCGCAGCGAGTTCTGCGGCGCACCCCGCATCCCGACCAACGCAGGTCGCCCCGGAGCGCAGCGCAGGGGTCGTGGGCAGCGGGGCGCACTTCTTTGCCTCCTTTCTTGCTGCGCGGCAAGAAAGGAGGTCGGCCGCCGGGCCGAGACCCGGCCTCGAAAAACAACCACCCGGCAGGGTCAAAAAAGGGTGACCCGGGCAAAAAACCAAAGACCTACTCAGCCACCTGCCTCAACGTATCCATCACAGGCCTCCTCAACACCTCCCGCAACGCCCACCACCCCGCCATCCAGGCCAGCAAGGCCCCGGCAACGGCCCCCGCCAGCGGAGCCCACCAGGGCACGGTCCAGTTGAACTCGAACACCCAGCGCGCCAGGGCCCAGCCCACGGCACCGGCCGCGCAGCTGGCCAGGAAACCCGCCAGCAGGCCCACGCCCGCCAGCTCGGCGCGCTGCACCTGCGCCAGC
>NZ_JTKZ01000681.1:0-11218 GCF_000799035.1 Delftia sp. ZNC0008 | reverse complement strand
CCGCGTGCATTGAACGCATCGCCATGCAGTACCAGGTCAATGTCCAGCGTGCCGGCCTGGCAGTCCACGCTGCGCAGTGTGTACGCCCGGCCCTCGCCCGTGGGCAGGAACAGCTTGACCCAGGCGGCGGGCGTATCCACGGCAGGCGCCCGTGAGAAGGCGGCGATCTGCTCGCCACCCAGCGTGATGCGGCGCATGCGCGGCGTGACGGATTGCACCTTCAACACGGTGCCCAGCGCGCGCTGCGTGCCGGCAGGCATGTGAATCGGCTCAGCCATGGGTGGCTCCCCGGGCTGCGTTCAAGCGCAGCAGCAAGGCCACGGCGATGGACAGCGCCACGCTCACGGCGGCGGCGAAATACACGTCTCCGACGCCCGTGACACTGGCCAGCAGCCCGGCGGCAGGGGCCGTCAGCCCCATCGACAGGTCGAAGAAGGCCACATAGGCGCCCATGGCCGCGCCGCGTGCCTGGGCAGGCGCCCGGCGGACAGCTTCCACGCCGAAGGCCGGGAAGGCCAGCGAGTAGCCGAAGCCGGTGAGCGCGGCGCCGGCATAGGCCCATGGCGCATCGCCCCCGCCCCAGATCAGCAGCAGGCCGGCGGCTTCCAGCGGAATGCTGGCCAGTGCCACCCGCACGCCGCCCAGCTTGTCCGGCAGATGGCCGAAGAGCAGGCGCGCGCCGATGAAGGCCAGGCCGAAGGCCGTGAAGGCCAGCGAGGCCGCTCCCCAGCCCCGCGATGCGAAAAGCAGCGCTGCAAAGGTCGTGATCACGCCAAAGCCCACGCTGGACAGGGCCAGCCCCAGGCCGGGAAGCCATACCGTGCCCAGCACCTTGTAGAACGGCGTGCGGCGCTGGGCCGCAGCCGGTGTGGCGCGCAGGCCCCAGACCATGGCCAGGGCGGCCAGCGGCAGCACGATGGTGGCCACGGCAATGCCGGAGAAGCCCCAGGCCGCCTGCACCGCCACGCCGGCCGGCGCGCCCGCCGCATAGGCGCCGTACATGGCAATGCCCACCCAGGCCATGACCTTGCCGGCGTTTTGCGGACCGATCATGCCCACGCCCCAGCTCAAGGCCCCGGTGATGATCAGGCTCTCGGCGCAGCCCAGCAGCACGCGGCCGGCGGCCAGCACCCAGACTGCGGCCGGCCCTCCCTCGAAGGCGCGTGACATCAGGTAGGCCAGGCCCGAAACGGCCGCCAGCGCCATGCCCAGCACCACGGCCTGCCTGGCGCCGCGCGTGTCGGCCAGCGACCCGGCCCAGGCCCGCGACAGCAGGGCGGCCGCGAACTGGCAGCCCATCACCGTGCCCACCCCCAGCGTGCCCAGTCCCAGGGTCTGGCTCAGGTGCAGGGGCAGCACGGGCATGGGCATGCCCAGGCAGAGAAAGCTGACGAAGACCGCCAGCGTCAGCGGCAGCAGCCGCGCGAATGCATTCACCGGCGGCGACGCGGCCGCAGATGGCGAAATTCCGGAAGACATGTGCATTCCCTTTCAAATACGAGTAAAAACTCAGATCACATGTCCAGGAGAATATGAGCCATGGCTCGCATTGAAAACTCGCATTCGCAGGCGGCGCAGCGCCAGCCGCCCCAGCCCCGCAAGCAGCCACGGCAGGCGCGTTCCCTTGCCACGGTCGAGGCCATTCTGGAAGCTGCGGCTCGCGTTCTGGCCGAGCGCGGCTATGCCGCCACCAACACCAATCTGGTGGCCGAGCGCGCAGGCGTGAGCGTGGGTTCGCTCTACCAGTACTTTCCCAACAAGGACTCGCTGATCACGGCCTTGCACGAGCGCCACGCCGCGCAGATGTACGCGGCCATTGCCGCCGTGCTTGCGGCAGAGCGGCCGCAGGGCCTGCAAGGCCATGTGCAGGCCATGGTCCGCGCGCTGCTGGCGGCGCACCGGGTCGAGCCCGATCTGCACCGGGTGCTGGAAAAGGAGTTCCCCTTCTTCGACGCGCCGCGCGAGCAAAGCGCGGCCGACGGCGGCATCTTCCGCCAGGTGCGCCAGCTCCTGGAGCTGCACCGCAGTCAGCTCGCCCACCGCGATCTGGACCTGGCCACCTGGATGCTGCTGCAGACCATGGAGTCCCTGGTGCATGCCGCCGTCATCGAACCGCCTGCCATGTTCACCCCCCAGGCCCTGGAGGATGGCATCGTGCAGGTGCTGATGGGGTATCTGCGAGCGCCTGCCCTGGGTTGAGGATGCAAGGAGCGATTTGGCCGCCAGGTCCTCAGGGCGCGAAGACCTCCGGATCGAATGGGCCAAGCAGTCGGGCCACTTCGCCGGCGTCATAGGGCTGGCCCAGCATGTCCATGAGTTCTTCGCAAGGGGATTTCATGGGCACGGTGGCGATTCTCAGCACTGGAATCGTGCAATGCCGACAGGCGCGGCCGGCAAGCAGCGTATTCGTTCAGCTTTCGACGCAGTTGCCCGCATCCTCCTGCGGCGGGGTGACACGCCAGAAGAGGGAGGGAAAGCCTTCGCCCACCGGCTGGTGGCCGGGCGGCTGCGATGCCGCCAGCTGCAGATGCAGCACGCCGCAGGCATCCACCATGTGCTGGGAAATCCAGGGGCTGATGTCCATGCGGCCATCGATCAGCACCAGCGGCTTTTCGCGCAGCTTCAGGGCCAGGGCCTTGGCCTCGGCCGTGGGGCCTGAGATCACGCGGATGTCGCCTCCCAGTGCCTCGCGCGCGGGTTCGGCAAGCGCCTGGCTCAAGGCCTTTGAATCGAAGTTTCTCCAGTGCCGGCTGTTAAGCCGCAGTTCACTGCGCGCCGAGGTCATCTGGGCCACGAGCAGCAAGGCCAGTTGAAGCGCCACGAAGCACTTGATGGCGGTGGTGATCGATATGCGCGACGGCTGCAGCCTGGCACCGGCCAGCTCCATGGCGACGGGAACGGCCAGCAGCAGAAAGGGCGTGCCCCAGTGCAGCTGCAGCGACGAGCCCGCAAAGATGCCGATGGCGCAGGTCAGCACGATGGGCGTGAGGCCAAAGCACAGGATCAGCGCGCGCGATGCATCGGCTGTCCCGGGACGCTGCGGTGTGTCCTGCGGCGCAAGGCGGCTGCGGCGGTGCAATGCCATTACCAGTCCCAGCAGCACCCAGGCCAGCAATGCGCGGTTGAACAGCTGGTCGGCCAGCCAGTGCAAGGTATTGAGCAGTCTTGCGCCGCCGCCCAGGCTGGCGCCCAGCGAGGATTCGGTGGCATAGCGGATGGGGCCGAAGTCGTTCAGGAACAGCCAGTACAGGTGCGGCGAGATGATGGCCAGCGAAATGGCAGCGGCCAGGGCCAGGCCGATGACATGGACCCGCTCGCGCCAGGCGCCTGACGCCAGCCAGAACAGGAATACCGCCACGGCGGCCAGGATCATCTGGTACTTGGCCAGTGCGCCCAGGCCCAGGCAGCAGCCCAGGGCCGCCCACCAGTGCAGTTGCCTGCTGCCCACCGCACGCCACACCAGCAGGGCACTGGCCACGAAGAAGGGCATCAGCACCACTTCATGGTTGAAGAAGTGCAGCCGCTCGTTGTAGTAGGTGATGCACAGGGCCGCCAGCAGGGCCAGCGTGGCATGGCGGCTGCCGCGCAAGGTCTGCATCAGCTTCCAGAAGACAAACAGGCCGGCCAGCGTGAAAAGCGCGCCCGTCACATAGCTGGTGCGGGCAGACAGTCCGAACACATTGACCGGCACCGAGAACATCCAGGTCGGCAGCGGTGGATGCTTGTAGTAGCCCCACTCCAGGCTGTGCACCCAGGTCAGCTGCTCGAGGTTGTCCTTGGGTGCCGTGAGGCTGGAGCTGTCGATCTGCAGCAGCCAGACCACCGTAAAGAGAAGGAGGCCAATGAGGACCTTGATGTCCAGGGAAAGCGACGGTGCGGGCATGGCCAGCGGAGCGCTTCGCGTGATCGTGCTCGCTGCTTGTGAGGGGACGGGATGGGTCATAGGAAATGCCAGCGGCGATGACAAGTGCGCTGGCACAGGGGAAATTCCCAGGAAGGCGGTCGAACGGGAGCTTCAGCGTTGGCTACGGACTCTTGGCTTACGCGAGGCGCTATGAGTCCGGCAGAATATGTCTGCCTGGTCAATGCAATGTAAAGATTGTATGAAGATATTGTGGAGACGCCGGCCGCGGCTCAGGCGCCGGCCGGCTCGCCGAAGTCGTGGACTGCCGCGCGCAGCAGCAGCATCGACAGGCGTTCCGCGGCGGGCGTCAGAGGCAGCGCAGCACGCGTGACCTGCACGATGTCGGGTGCCATCAGGCTCTCGCGCACAGCAATGGGCTCCAGCACACCGTTGAAGAGGGGCGTATCGGCCCACTGGCGCGGCAAGAAGGCGAGGGCGTCGCTGCTGGCCAGCAGCGCCAGCAGGGCCATCAACGATTCGGCGACCGTCACCACGCGCGGGCTGCGCAGGCCGAGCGCGGAGAACTGCTCCTCGAACTCTTCCTCGCGGCGCTCGCGCAGGCCGGTGACGATCCAGTCCGCCTCCAGCAACGCCTGCAGGCTGCCGGCGGTGCGCAGCGGATGGCCGCGGCGGGCCAGCACGACACGCTCGTTGCGGTGAACTAGGGCCACCTGGTAGCTGGCGCTCAATTGCCTCTCGGGCCGGGGGCCCAGATAGAAGTCCAGCCGACCGTCGCGCAGCGCCGGCTCGACGGCCGGGAACAGGCCTTCGACGAAACGCAGGTGCACATCCGGCCAGTCGCGCCGGAACTGGGCATAGGCGCGGGCCAACAGCGACAGCACGGGGGCGCTGGACAGAGCGACGGCGACATGGCCCTGCATTTCGCCGCGCGCCTGGGCGGCCTCCTCGCTGCCGCGACGCAGTTCCTCGAGCGCGGCCTGCGCGCGCAGCAGGAATCGCTCGCCCGCCACGGTCAGCGATACCCCGCGCGCATGGCGCTGGAACAGCGCCACGCCGAGCTCGGCTTCCAGCTCGCGCACGCTGCGCGTCAGTGCCGGCTGGGTCAGGCCCAGGCTGCGGGCGGCGCTGCGCAGGCTGCGTGCCCGGGCAATGGCGACGAAATTGCGAAGGTGATGAAGTTTGGGCATCGGTCGGAGCGTGTTTATGCCCGTTTCCGAGCGCGCCAAGGCCAGGGGATTTCCCGCAGGGGCCGTGCACGCGGGCTCCGCCGCGCCTGAGCCGTCGCAAAACGCTCCAGTGATAACGACCATGCATCGCTGAGGCGTTTCTGCCCTCTGCCGCAGCCGGCCTGCCAGACCTAGCATGCCCTCCATAACGTCGGCACAGCCCGGCGACCCCATAGGAGACAAGCAGCATGAGCATGAGGAAATGGGCCGGCGCCTGTGCGCTGGCAACCCTGGCGGCGGGCTCCGTCGCCGCGCAGACGGCCGCCGGCGGAACGGTGCGCATCACCAGCGCCTTTCCCGCGGGCAGCGGCCCCGACGTGGTGGCCCGGCTGGTCGCCGACAAGCTCTCGGCGCAATGGAGGCAGCCGGTCGTCGTCGACCCCAGGCCGGGTGGGGCCGGCGTGGTGGCCATCAATGCGATGAAGAACGCGCCGCCCACGGGCAACGACCTGGTGGTGGTGGACGTAGGCCACTTGTCCATCAATCCGCTGGTCTTGCGCAAGCTGGCCTATGACCCGCAAAGCGAGCTGACGCCGGTGGCGCTGCTCTACAAGACCGCCTTCTTCGTCGTGGTCGGCGCGCAAAGCCCGTTCCACAGCCTGGCCGAACTGATGGCGGCGGCGCGGCGCAGGCCCGGCATGACCTACGGCTCCAATGCGGTGGGCGGGCCGCTGCATCTGGGCGCGGCCCGGGCCGCGACCGCCATGGGTGCCGAAATGATGCATGTCCCCTACAAGGAGACTTCGCAGCTGTACGCCTCCGTGTCGACGGGCGAGGTGGACTGGGCTTACGGCAGCATTGCGACGTCCGGCCCCCTGCAGCAGGCTGGCAAGCTGCGCTTTCTTGCCGTGGCGGACAGCCAGCGTTCCCCGGCGCTGCCCGATGTGCCGACCGTGCAGGAGGCCGGTGGCCCGGCCGGCATCGATGCGCTGACCTGGGTTGCGCTCATGGCGCCCAAGGGCACGGCGCCGGCCGTCGCCGAGCGCGTCAACGAGGCGGTGAACCGGGCCCTGTCCGCGCCTGACGTCAGGGATCGCCTGGCCGGTTTCGGCTTCTTCACCAGCATCGGCCCCGCAAGGCAGGTTGCCGACCTCATGCAGGCCGACCGCGAGCGCTATGCCCAAGTGCTGCGCCGCGTCAAGGTGACCGTCGATTGAGCCCCGGGGAGACGCCATGAAGACCGAAGTTGCGATCATCGGAGGAGGGCCCGCAGGGCTGATGCTGGCCATCGAGCTGGGCTGCAGGGACATACCGTGCGTGCTGATCGAGGAGCGCAGCGGGCCGCCGACGCTGCCCAAGGCCAATGCCACCTCGTCCCGGACCATGGAGCATTACCGCCGCCGGGGTTTTGCCGACCAGGTGCGCAGGCTGGGCCTGCCGCCCTCGCACCCCCAGGACGTCGTCTATTGCACGCGGCTCACGGGGCCCGAGCTGGCGCGCTTTCGCATTCCCTCGGCCGAGGAGGCCGCCTCGGGCACGGCCTATGGCGACTACGGGGAACAGGCCTGGCCCACGCCCGAGCTGCCGCATCGGGCGCAGCAGATGTTCATCGAGCCCGTGCTCAGGGCGCAGGCCGAACGCCATGCCAGCGCCGTGCTGCGTTTTGGCCTGAGGGCCGAGGTGGTGCGGGACACCGGTTGCGCAGTCCAGATCGAATGCCGCGAGCCGGACACGGGCCGTACCGAGTTGCTGCAGGCCGCCTATGTGGTCGGCTGCGACGGGCCGCGCAGCCTGGTCCGCCAGGCCATGGGCGTCGTCTACGCAGGCCATGGCAGCGAGCGGCGGGACTTCCTGGGCGGCCAGATGATGTCCATCTACTTCCGGGCCCCCGGTCTGTATGGGCTGATCGGCAAGCCCAGGGCCTGGCAGTACTGGGCCGTCGGTCCCGGGCAGCGCGGCCTGCTGTGCGCCATCGACGGCGTGGACCGGTTCGTGCTGATCGTGCAGTTGCCCCAAGGCACCCAGCCTGCCGATTTCCATCCGCAGCAGGCGCTGCAGGCCGTCGTCGGCCGGCCTTTTGCGCACGAGCTGATCGCGCTGACCCCCTGGAACGCGGGCTATGCCCTGGTGGCCGAGCGCCTGCGGCACGGCAGGATGTTCATCGCCGGCGATGCGGCGCACCTGTTCACGCCCACGGGCGGCATGGGCTACAACACCAGCGTGGACGACGTCGTGAACCTGGGCTGGAAGCTGGCGGCGGCCATCCAGGGGGCGGCCGGCCCGGCGCTGCTGGACAGCTATGAGGCCGAGCGGCGGCCGATCGCCCAGCGCAACACCCGTTTTGCACGCAGCATGGCCGACAGCATCGGATGCCTGCCGGTCACGGCCGCAGTGGAGCAGGAGGGGCCCGTGGGCGACAGCGCCCGCCATGCGCTCGGGCAGGCACTTTCGGAGCATGTGGCGCGCGAGTTCAACATCCCGGGGCTGCAACTGGGCCTGCGCTATGCCGACAGCCCCGTCGTCGCCCGGGAGTTGGCCGAGCCCCCGCCGGACGAGCCCAACCGCTACCTGCCTGGCGGTTATCCCGGCACGCGCGCTCCGCATGTGGCAACGGGGCCGGACCGGTCCCTGCTCGATGACTTCGGACGCGATTTCACACTGCTTGCATTCGGCCCGGACGGCCCGGACGGGCTGGAGCCCTGGAGGCAGGCTGCTGCGCAATACGGCATCCGGCTGGATGTGGTGAGGAGCGAAGACGGGCAGACGCGTGCGCTGTATGGCGCCGACCGCGTCCTGATCCGCCCGGACCACCACATCGCCTGGCGCGGCGATGGTGCGGCGCAGCCGACCGAGGTCATGGCGCTGGCACTGGGCCATCGCACCCCGCCGGTGGGGCCCGGCTAGCCCCGGCCCATCCGGCCGCCTGCTCCCCGGGCCGTCCGGCCTTGCGCTTTCGTGACCCTGGCCAGTCCGGCCGGGGGATGCCGGCCTGCGCCTGAGTCTGCGCTTTCGCCGTCCTTGCCGACATCCATCACTTTCAGGAGACAACATGCCACACCCCTCCTTTCCTGTTCGCGCCGCGCTATCCGCGCTATGCCTGGCCGGTGCCGCTGCCGTGCCCTCGGCACCCGCCCTGGCCCAGGGCGTCACGCTCTATGGCCTGCTCGATGCATCCGTCGAGCACCTGACCGATGTGGGCCAGGGAGGCGCTTCGCTGAACCGCATGCCGGGCCTCACCGGCAGCGTGCCGTCGCGCATCGGCCTGCGCGGCTCGGAGGACCTGGGCGGCGGCCTGCGTGCCCTGTTCACGATGGAGCAGGGCCTGGCGCTCGATGCGGGCGTGCTGAACCAGGGCGGGCGCGCCTGGGGGCGCCAGGCCTTCGTCGGCCTGTCCGGCGACTGGGGCAGCCTCACACTGGGGCGCCAGTACACCATGCTGTACTGGTCCCAGCTCGATGCGGACATCCTCGGCCCGAATGCCTACGGTGCGGCCTCGCTGGACAGCTACCTGCCCAATGCGCGCGCGGACAACGCGCTTGCGTGGCGCGCCGGCCTTGGCGGCTTCACCGTCGGCGCAACCTACAGCCTGGGCCGTGATGCCGTCAATGCGGGCCCCGGTCCCGCGGGAACCAACTGCCCCGGCGAGCAGCCGGGCGACTCCAGCGCCTGCCGACAATGGTCGGCAATGCTCAAGTACGAGGCCAAGGCCTGGGGCATCGCGCTGGCCGTCGATGAAATCCGTGGAGGCCCCGGCGCCTTCGCAGGCCTGACCAGCAGCGCGCGCAAGGACCGTCGCTCCACCGCCGCGGGATGGGTGCGCTGGGGGGCATGGAAGCTCGGTGCCGGGGTCATTGCCCGCCACAACGACGGCCGTCCCGATGCGCCACGCAGCGATCTCTGGTACCTGGGCGCCAGTTTCGCCGCCACACCAGCCCTGACCCTCGACGCGCAGGCCTTGGATCTGCGTTTCAGGCGAAGCGACGACGGGGCCCGGCTCTTTGCCCTGCGGGCCCGGTATTCGCTGTCCAAGCGCACCACGCTGTATGCGACCACAGGGCATCTGTCCAACCAGGGAGCACTTGCGCTGTCGGTCAGCAATGCGGCGCCAGGCGCCGCGCCCGCCCCCGGGCGTTCGCAGAACGGCTTCGCTGCCGGCGTGCGGCATAGCTTCTGAGGCTCAACCCGCATGCAGGGCCCGCGTCCGCGTCCCGATCCATTTCCTTCCCACTCCCACTTCCCACTTCCCACTTCCCGTTCCAGGAGACAGACCATGAAACTGATACGCCACGGCGCCAGCGGCTGCGAGAAGCCCGGCGCCATCGATTCCCAAGGCCAGGCGCGAGACCTGTCGGACCTGGTGCCCGATTTCACGCCCGAGTGGATGGCGCCCGGCAGGCTGGCCGCGCTGGCCGCCGTCGATCTGCAGCGGTTGCCGCTGGTGGCGCAAGGCAGCCGCCTGGGGCCCCCTGTCGCCGGCACGCGCCAGTTCGTTGCCATCGGGCTCAACTACCGGCGGCATGCCGAGGAGTCGGGTCTCGACATTCCGAAGGAGCCCGTGGTCTTTCACAAGGCGCTTTCATCGCTGGCCGGGCCGGACGACGAGGTGCGCCTGCCCGAAGCGTCGGTTGCCACCGACTGGGAGATCGAACTGGGCTTTGTGATCGGCACGCGCGCAAGCCGCATCCCCGTGGAAGGTGCGCTCGCGCATGTGGCCGGCTACCTGCTGGCCAACGACATCTCCGAGCGTGACTGGCAGATCAAGCGCAACGGCCAGTGGGGCAAGGGCAAGAGCTTCGATGGCTTCGGCCCGGTCGGGCCGTGGCTGGTCACGGCCGACGAGCTGCCCGACCCCCAGGCCATCGAACTGACGCTGTCCGTCAACGGCGAGGTCATGCAGCGCAGCAGCACGGCAGACATGATTTTCCCGGTGGCCTGTCTCGTGTCCTATCTGAGCCAGTTCATGACGCTGCTGCCCGGCGACCTTGTCATCACCGGCACGCCTGCAGGTGTCGGGCTGGGCATGAAGCCGCCCCGTTTCCTGAAGTCCGGCGATGTCATGACGCTGGACGGCGGGGTTCTTGGGCGGCAGCTCCAGCGGATGCGGTGATGGCCTTGCCCGCCCACCGGCCGCGTGGCGGCGTCTGCCGGTCTTCGCACAGTGAACATGCAAAGGAGGGGACACCATGAACAGCCTTCCCACGCCATCTGGAACGACACCTGGAACGCCGTCCGGCACGGCCGGGCAGCCGGCCGTGCATTCGATCGATGAGTTTGTCTTCAGCGTGCCCGATCTCGAAGCGGCGCGGCATTTCTACGCCAGTTTCGGGCTCGAGGTGCGCGACATCGACGGCGCGCTGGCGCTGCACACCTACGGGCATCCCCACCGCTGGGCGCGGGTGCTGGAGGCCGCAACGCACAAGCGGCTGCAGTGGCTGAGCCTGGGCATCCATGCGGCCGATCTCGATGCCTTCTCGCGCCGGATCGACGGCGCGGGGATCGCACGCATTCCTGCGCCGGCCGGTGCGCAGACCGACGGTATCTGGATCGCCAGCCCCGACGGGGTGCCCATCCAGCTGCGTGCAGCCGCCAAGAGCTCTCCGTCGGCGCCCGCACCGCACGTGCTGCCGCCGGCCTGCCTCAATGCCGGCCGCGCGCCGGCCCGCAGCCTCATGCCGCAGATCCGGCCGCTGCACCTGTCGCATGTGCTTTTGTTCTGCGCCGACGTGGATGCCGCGCTGGCGTTCTACACCGAGGTGCTGGGACTCAGGCTCTCGGACCGCTCGGGCTCGGTCATCGCCTTCCTGCACAGTCCGCACGGCAGCGACCATCACCTGCTGGCACTGGCCGCATCGCATGGACCCGGCCTGCACCACAGCAGCTGGTGCGTGCCGTCTGTCGACGCCGTGGGCAGCGGCGCCCGGCAGATGGCCGAGGCGGGCTATGCGCAGGGCTGGGGCGTGGGCAGGCATGTGCTGGGCTCCAACTTCTTTCGCTATGTGCGCGATCCCTGGGGCAGCTTCGCCGAGTACTCCTGCGACATCGACTTTGTCGAGGCGGGCGCGGTGTGGCCTGCGGCCGACCATCCTCCCGAGGATTCGCTCTACGTCTGGGGGCCGGACGTGCCCGCCGACTTCGTCACCAACCACGAGCCGCCACGCTGAGGCGCCAGCCAATGCCCCAGACGCGG
>NZ_JTKZ01000042.1:3847-10555 GCF_000799035.1 Delftia sp. ZNC0008 | reverse complement strand
CCGCGTAGGGCCTGGAGCGCACCGCGCTCGCCCCAGGCCGTGGCCCTGGTGCTGGCGCTGTGGCTGCTGGCCACCGCCAACTGGGCGCTGTGGCGGCGCCTGCCCCACCTGGAAGGCTATGACGGCAGCCTGGCCGCCCTGGTGCTGCGGCTGCTGCCCCTGGGCCTGGGCGGCCTGCTGCTGCTGCTGTCGCTGACGGCCTGGCCGCGCGGCATGAAGCCGCTGTGGATTGCCCTGCCCTGGATTGCCGGCGCGGCCCAGTACTTCATGACCGCCTACGGCACGGTGATGGACGGCGGCATGATCAACAACATCCTGCAGACCGACCTGCGCGAGAGCAGCGACCTGTTCAACCCCCAGCTGCTGCTGCAGCTGCTGCTGGTGGCCGGACTGCCCACGGCCTGGCTGCTGCGGCTGCGCGTCATCCGCCCGCGCCGCAGCATGCAGACCGTGCTGCGCACGCTGGCGCTGCTGGCCGCCTCGGTGCTGCTGCTGGCGGCCTCGGTCTTTGTCTCCTACCGCGAGCTGGCGCCCGTGGTCCGCAACAACCTGTGGATGCGCCACATGCTCAATCCGGTCAGCCCGGTGCTGGCCTCGCTGGACGCGGTGCTCAAGCCCATCCTGCGGCCCAAGCGCCCGTTTGCCAGCATTGCGGCCGGCGCCACGCTGGGGGCCACCTATGCGGCCGAGCGCAAGCCGCCGCTGTTCGTCATCGTCGTGGGCGAGACGGCGCGCGCCGCCAACTGGGGCCTGAACGGCTATGCGCGCGACACCACGCCCGAGCTGGCCAGGCGCCAGGTGCTCAACTGGAGCAACGTGACCTCCTGCGGCACCAGCACGCGCGAATCCGTGCCCTGCATGTTCTCGCACCTGGGCCGCACCGGCTTCTACAAGAGCAAGGTGGACTACGACAACCTCGTGGACGTGCTGTACAGCGCCGGCCTGGCCGTGCTGTGGCTGGACAACCAGGCCGGCTGCAAGGGCGTGTGCGAACGCATTCCCAACGCCAGCACCGCCGACCGCCTGGACACGCCCGACGGCAAGGCGCTGTGCTCCAGCGATGGAGAATGCCTGGACGGCATCCTGCTCAGCGGCATCGACGAACGCATCGCCGCGCTGCCGCGCGAGCGCCGCGAGCGCGGCGTGGTGCTGGTCATGCACGAGATGGGCAGCCACGGCCCGGCCTACTACAAGCGCTCCACGCCCGAGACCAAGGTCTTCCAGCCCGAATGCCTGACCAATGCGCTGTCCAGCTGCTCGCGCGAGCAGGTGGTCAACGTCTACGACAACTCCATCCGCTACAACGACCACTTCCTGTCGCAGACCATCGACTGGCTGGCAAGCCAGCAGTCGCGCTACCAGACCGGCATGGTCTACATGTCCGACCACGGCGAGTCGCTGGGCGAGATGGGCATCTACCTGCACGGCATGCCCTACGCCATGGCGCCCGACGAGCAAAAGCACATTCCCATGATTGCCTGGCTGGGCAACCTGGGCGAGCGCACCGGCGTGTCCGAACGCTGCGTGCGCGGCCAGCTGGACGCGCCGCTGTCGCACGACAACCTCTACCACACCACCCTGGGCCTGCTGGACGTGACCAGCCCCACCTACCAGAAGCCCCTGGACGCGCTGGCCGGCTGCCGCAGTTGAGCCGCCCGCGCAGGCGGCTCAGCCCTGTTGCCAGAAGCCCCGGTGCGGCGCCAGCATCTCCTCCTGCAGCGCAGGCACGGGCCCCACGACCTGCACGCTGCGCTGCCCGCGCGCGAAGACCTCGCGACAGGGCAGGGACAGCGTGGGATTTTCGGGATGGTCGCCCGTCAGCGCCAGCAGCGCCGTTTCCTCGGCGCCGTAGAGCACACGGCCTATGCCGGCCCAGTAGATGGTTCCGGCGCACATGGCGCAGGGCTCGAAGGTGGTGACCAGGGTGCACTGCGCCAGGTAGGCGCCCGGATAGTTGGCGGCGGCCGTGCGCGCCAGCGTGGACTCGGCATGGTTCACCGTGTCGATGTTGCCCTGCTCGGCCAGCACGGTCTCGCCATCGGGCGCCAGCAGCAGCGCGCCAAAGGGATGGCGGCCCATGGCCATGGCCCGCCCGGCCACGGCGCCTGCGCGCCGCAGCTGGCGGGCCGCCTGTTCGTCGGTCAGGGGCGTCATGGAAGGTGTCGTCGCGGGTGCGGGCGTCATGGCCGGATTTTCCCTCACTCGCCCTGCGAGCCGCGCCGGGCCCAGCCGGTGGTGCGCTTTTCGATGGCGCTGAACAGCTCGTACATCACCATGGCCATGGCGCCCACCACGATCAGGCCGGCAAAGGCCAGGCCCATCTGCATGGACGAGCCGGCCGACACCAGCAGGTAGCCGATGCCTTCGTTGGCCGCCGTCATCTCGCTGACCGTGGTGCCCACGAAGGCCAGGGTGATCGCCACCTTGAGCGAGCCGTAGAAGTACGGCATGGAGCGCGGCAGGCCGACCTTGATCAGCACGTCCCAGCGCCGGGCGCCCAGCACGCGCAGCACATCCTCCAGCTCGGGCTCCAGCGTGGCCAGGCCGGTGGCGATGTTGACCATGATGGGAAAGAAGCTGATCAGGAAGGCCGTGAGGATGGCCGGTCCCGCGCCGATGCCGAACCAGACCACCAGGATGGGCACGAAGGCCGCCTTGGGCAGCGCGTTGAAGGCCGTCATCAGCGGATAGAACGCCGCATAGGCCAGGCGCGAGGAGCCGATCAGAAAGCCCAGCAGCACGCCCACCACGATGGCGATGCCAAAGCCCGCCATCGTCACCCAGTAGGTGCGCCAGGCGTGGGCGGCGATGATGCCGCTGAACTCGGCCAGCTGCCGGCCGATGGCCCAGGGGCTGGGGAAGATGAATTCCGAGACCTCGAAGGCCGAGCAGATGACCTGCCACAGCAGGATGACCGCCAGCAACAGCACCCAGGGCGCCCAGCGTTCCGCGTATTTCTTGTGCATGTGAATCTCCCCCGTTCTATTGTTGGATGGCCGCGCCGGTCTTGCGCATGGCGCCGATGTGGCCGCGCAGCTCGTGCACGATGTCGGTGAATTCGCGCGTGTAGGTCAGCTCCAGCTCGCGCGGGCGCGGCAGCTCGATGTCGCGGCGCACCACGAAGCGGCCCGGGCTCTTGCTCATCACGTACACGGTGTCGGCCAGGAAGACGCTCTCGCGCAGGTCGTGCGTGACCAGGATGACGTTGAAGCGCTGCTCGGCCTGCAGGTCGCGCAGCACGCACCACAGCTCCTCGCGCGTGAAGGCGTCCAGCGCGCCGAAGGGTTCGTCCAGCAGCAGCATCTGGGGCTCGTGGATCAGCGCGCGGCAGATGCTGGCGCGCTGCTGCATGCCGCCCGACAGCTGCCAGGGGTACTTGTCCTCGTAGCCGCCCAGGCCCACCTTCTGCAGCAGGGCGCGCGCACGCGCCTCGTACTCCTTGCGCTTTTGGCGGAACTGCGAGCGGTGCGGCTCCACGATCTCCAGCGGCAGCAGCACGTTGTCCACCGTGGTGCGCCAGGGCAGCAGCGACGGCGCCTGGAAGGCCATGCCCGAGATCTTCAGCGGCCCGGTCACGCGCTCGCCGTTGACCATGACGCGGCCCATGGACGGCATCTTCAGCCCCGTGGTCAGCTTCATGAAGGTGGACTTGCCGCAGCCCGAGGGGCCGACGATGGCGATGAACTCGCCGCGCCGCACCTGCAGGTCGATGGCCTCGACCGCGAAGTGGTTGGCGCGCAGCAGCTCCTCGTTGTAGGCAAGCCAGACGTCGCGGAACTCGACGAAGAAGGCGTCGTCATCGCCGTGGGATGTGGAGGAATTCATGTCAGGCAGCAGGCAAGGGCCGGCGCGTCGCCCGCTGGCGCACGCGCACGGTGTCAATCACTTTGTCGTCACTTCTTGGGCAGGATGTTCAGCTCGGCCGCGGACGGCAGGAAGCTGCCGTTCCAGACCTCGGCCGGGTTCACGCGCGTCTTGGTGGCGTAGACATCGGAGACCTGCGACGCCATCAGCGACAGCCGTGTGGGCACGACCTGGCCAAAGCCTTCGGCACGCGCGTCGGCGCTGTTGACCACGGTGTCGATGGCCAGCTGCAGGCGGCGCGTCTCCAGCTGGGTGTTGACGATGCCGTCGCGCTCCTTCACGTAGGCAATGGCCGCGCCCGGGTTGGCGATGACTTCCTTGGCCCCCTTGGCGAAGGCCTGCAGGAAGGCCTTGATGGCCGCCGGGTTCTCCTTGATCAGCTTCGGGCTGGCGATGATGGCGTTGCCGTACAGCTTCACGCCGAAGTCCGCATAGGGCATGACCACCACGTCGGCGGCCTTGATGCCGCGCGCCTCCAGGTTCAGCAGCGAGGTGAAGGTGAAGCCCGTGATGGCATCCACATCGCCGCGCACCAGCATGGTCTCGCGCAGCGGCGGGTCCATGGCCGTCCACTGCACGGTGCCGACCTGGTTGGCCTTGGCGAACAGCGGGAAGGCGCGGCGGCCCGCATCGAACACGGGCGCGCCCAGCTTCTTGCCGGTGAGGTCGGCCGTCCTGGCGATGCCGCTTTTCTTGAGCGCCATCACCGAGGCCGGCGTGTTGTTGTAGACCATCATCACGGCCACGGGCTTGTTGGGCATGTCCGGGTTGTTGGCCTGGAACTCCATCAGCGCTGCGATGTCGGCAAAGCCCAGGTCATAGGCGCCCGAGGCCACGCGCTGCACCACGCCGCCCGAGCCGCTGCCGGCATCGACCGTGACATCCAGGCCCGCGTCCTTGAAGTAGCCCTTGGCCACCGGCTGCAGGAAGAAGGCGGCCGGCCCCTCGAAGCGCCAGTCCAGCTGGAACTTCAGCGGCGTGGCCGCGTGGGCCTGTGTATGGGCCGTTGCCAGGCCCGCGCTGGCGGACAGGGCCAGGACGGTGTGCAGGAACAGTCGTTTTTGCATGGTGGGCTTCCTCTCTGGTGGTCAAAAGAAACGGTGGGGACGGAACGGGGCCGGGTCAGCTTTTCCAGGCGCCCTGGTGCGATGCGGCGGCCTCGCCGATCAGCGCCGGGCCTACGCATTCGATGGCGTGGGACGAGGCGGCGAACACATCGCGGCAGGACAGCTCGGCATCCTTCTGGTCCAGGCGCTCGCCGCGGAATTCGCGCAGGCGCACGGCGTCTATGCCGTAGACCACGCGGCCTATGGCCGACCAGAAGATGGCGCCCGCGCACATCACGCAGGGCTCGGCCGATGAATACAAGGTGGCTGCGGACAGCGCCTCGCGGTCATGCAGGGGGCTGGCCAGGCGGATGGCCGACAGCTCGGCATGGGCCGTGCAGTCGCCGCTCTCGCCGTTGGCGTTGGAGGCCTCGGCCAGCACGCGGCCATCGGCGGCCACGATGAGTGCGCCGAAAGGGCGATTGCCGCGCTGGCGCGCGCGGTCGGCCATGGCGATGGCGCGGCGCAGGTACAGGCCGTCGCGCTCGTCGAGCGAGGCCTCAAGGGGCAGTGAAACGGTGGCGTGGTCCATGTGCACTCCCTCAGGCCTTGGCCATGCGCGCGGCCAGCGGCGGCAGCAGGCTGCGGTTGAAAAGCGCGTCGGCCGACACGGGTGCCTTGAGGCCGAAGACCTGGCTGACCTGCTCGGCCTGTCGGGCCAGCAGCTGCGGGTCGATGTCGCCCAGGCCGTGGCGCTGCGTATCGGGCGCGGCCAGGTATTGCGAGGTGATGGCCCAGCGCGCCAGTTCCAGCTTTTCATCCAGGATGGGCTCGCGCTGGCGCACGGCGGCCACGGCCAGCGAGGGCTGGGCCAGGCATTCGATGAGGGCACGGTTGCTGGCACGCAGGAATCCCGCCACCAGCGCCGGCTGCTCGGCCACCAGAGCGCTGGAGGCCAGGATGGCATTGCCGTACAGCTGCACGCCCGCATCGGTGTAGCGCAGCACCGACAGCTCCTCGGGCTTGATGCGTGCGAACAGCGACACGGCCGAGTCATGGAAATAGGTGGCCGCATCCACATCGCCGCGCACCACCACGTTGTCGCGCGCCGAGAACTCCGTCGTGGTCCAGGCGAACAGGTCGGCCGGCAGGTTCTGGCGCTGCGCGACCAGGGGCCAGACGCGGCGCGTGGACTCCACGGCGGCGGCGGCCACCTTCTTGCCCTTGAGGCTGGCGAACTCGCCCGTGATGCCCCGGTCCTTGCGGCCGATGATGGCGAACGGCGCGCGGTTGTAGTACTGGTAGACGGCCTGCACGCGCGCCGCGCCCGCGTTCTGCGCATTGAACTCGATCAGCGAGCTGATGTCGCCCAGGCCCAGCTGGTAGGCGCCACTGGCCACCCGTGTGATGGATGCCACCGAGCCCGAGCCCACGTCGATGCTCACGTCCAGCCCCTCGTCACGGTAGTAGCCCTTTTGCAGCGCCACGAAAAAGGGCGCGGTCTGCGAGGTCACGCGAAAGTCCAGCGTGAACTTCAGCGGTGTCAGCGCCTTGCCCTGGGCGAAGGCCCCGGGCATCACGGCACTGGCAGCGGGAAGGGCGGCGGCGGCAAGGAAATGGCGGCGTTGCATGGTGGAACTCTCAGTCGCTATCAACATGGGGACCGGCCGCTGGCATGGGGCCGGGCGGCTGGCGTGACATGAGCAATTTCCGGGCAACGCGCACTGGGCGCGTGCTGAACGCTTCTACTCGTTCGTCCTTGTATGCAAAGTGCGTACCACCCCCTGAGTCGCTTCGC
>NZ_JTKZ01000042.1:0-3837 GCF_000799035.1 Delftia sp. ZNC0008 | reverse complement strand
CCCTCTCTCGCTGCGCGGGAGGGGGACGACACCCTCGGTGCGGGGCGGCCCTTCCTCGGCGTCACTGGGCTGGGCCGCGCCGGTTTTCGACGCGGCGGGCATGCATCAGATTGGTGCCAGATGGTTCCGATGCGGCGCGTGCACCAAGCTGCCCGGCCCTCTTGCACCACGATGGAACGCAGGCGGCCATGAACCGGCCTTCGCGGGCTGGCGCGCTGTTTGCTTGGGTGGTTGGCAAGAGTAGAAGCGTTCAGCTTGCCGGCCTGTGCCGGCGCGGGTCATTGCTCTTGAAGCGGGTGCGGGAGCGGCGTGGCTGCGACCTGTGCCCTGTCAGCCACTTCAAGAGCGACGGGCGGGACCGGTGTTTTTTTGCGCCGGCCGCTGCGTGCCTTGCCACTGCCTTTGCGGCAAAGGAAACAGACCATGAACATGCTTGCCAACTCCACCCTGCCTTCGGCACCGGCGTCAGATTACGCGCTGGGTGAACTCGCCAAGGAGGCCCGCATGGGCGGCCAGGGGCAGGAGACGCGCGCACGGGAGGTGCGCGTGATCGACATCTCCGACTTCGACCGCCGCAAGGCCGAGATCGCCGATGCGATCTGGCAGGCCTCGGTGGAGATCGGCTTCTTCCAGGTGTCGGGCCACGGTATTCCCCAGCCCGATATCGATGCGGCCTTCGGGCGTGCCGAGCAGTTGTTCGCGCTGCCGCGCGAGGTGAAGGCGCAGTGGCCGCTGTCGCGCAATGCGGGCTGGGAGCACAAGGCGCAGATCCGGCCTTCCACGCGCACGCCCGACCAGAAGGAGTCCTACCAGGTGACGCGCCCGCGCATGGCCGGCCTGTGGCCCACGCAGCAGGAGCTGCCGGGCTTTCAGCAGGCCACGCTGGACTTTGAGCGCCAGTGCTGGCAGGTGGGCATGCAGCTGCTGTCGTGCTTTGCGCACAAGCTGGGCTTTGATGCGGACTTCTTCACGCGCGCCCACGACCCTTCGGTGCCCGCCTACCAGAGCACGCTGCGCATGCTGCACTACTTCGCGGTCGATCCCGCGCTCAAGGATGAGCTGGGCCTGTGGCGCGCAGGCGCCCACACCGACTTCGACTGCCTGACCCTGCTGTTCCAGCGCGCGGGCCAGGGCGGCCTGCAGGTGCTGCCGGGCAAGGAGATGGAGGGCCAGCAATGGACGCCCGTGGACCCCGTGGAGGGCGTGATCACCTGCAACATCGGCGACATGCTCACGCGCTGGAGCGACGACCAGCTGCCCAGCAACTTCCACCGCGTGCGCAATCCCCTGCCCCATGAATACCAGGGCGCGCGCTACAGCCTGGCCTTCTTCTGCCAGGCCAACGAGGACGCGGTGATCGAGGGCCCGCAAAAGAAGTACCCGCCCATCACGGGCGCGGAGTACCTGCGCCAGCGCATCAGCGCGAACTTTTCCAACAAGTACTGAGCCCGGCCGGGGCCGTGGCCGTGGCCGGAAACGACAAGGCCCCGGAGTCCGGGGCCTTGCCTGTGTCTGCGATCGGTGGTGGTGTTGATCAGCGCAGCGATTCGATCAGGTCGATGTACTGCTGCTTGGCATCGTCGGCCGAGGTGTCCTTGAGCTTTTCCCAGGCGTCCCACTTGGCGCGGCCGACCATGTCGGTGAAGCTGGGCTTCTTGGCCTCGTTGTCGCCTTCGGTGGCCTGCTTGTACAGCGCGTAGAGCTTGAGCAGCGTGGCGTTGTCGGGGCGCTCGCTGATCGAGGTGGAGTTCTTGACGGCGGCCTCGAAGGCGGCGTTCAGATCGGACATGGCGGGTCTCCTGGTGGGCGTTTCGTGTAGCGGCACAGTGTAGCCAAAAAAGCAGGAATTTAGAACGACCGTGCTTTTTTCACTGTCATCCGAACCGAGACCGGCTACGCCCCTCCTATGCTGCGCTGCACAGGTGCCCGGCCATGGGCCATAGGTCTGCCTCGCAAGGCACGGGGGCCGGCGCCTGGCCCCGGGCGCTGTCCGGTTGCAGGATGCGGCCGTGCTCCATCACGACCACGCGGTCGGCGACGGCGAAGGACTGCTGGCGGTCTTGCGTCGCATAGACGGCCGTACAACCCAGGCTGCGCAGCAGCCGGGGAATTTCCTCGCACAGGCGCTCGCGCAGGTTGCCGTCGAGGCCGGACAGGGGTTCGTCCAGCAGCACCAGGCGCGGGCGCTCCACCACGGCGCAGGCCAGCGCCGCGCGCTGCTGCTGGCCGCCCGACAGGCTGCCGGGAAGGCGCTCGCCCATGCCCTGCAGCCCGACCAGGCCCAGGGTCTGCTGCACCCGCTCGTGGATCTGCGCGCGAGGCAAGCCGCGCATCTCCAATGGGAAGGCCACGTTGGCCTGCAGGCTCATATGGGGCCAGAGCGCATGGTCCTGGAGCACCAGGCCCAGGTCGCGCCGCTCGGGCGGCAGGGACTGCGAGGCGCTGGCCACGCACTGCCCGCCCATCCAGACTTCGCCGCGGCTGGGCTGCTCCAGCCCGGCCAGGATCTTGAGCAGGGCGGTCTTGCCGCAGCCCGAAGGACCCAGCAGGGCCAGCACCTCGCCGGGCGCGATCTTCAGGCTGATGTCCTGGAGCACGGCACGCCCGCCGTGGATGCGCTTGAGCTGCCGGGCTTGGACGGCCACGCCCTGCGCGGCGGCCGTGGAGGATTCGATGGAGGTCACAGGGACCGCATGCTAGGTGCGGTGTGTGACATGCCGGTGTCAGCGCTCTACCGCCTTGCACATCACTCACGGCCGTCGAAACTGGCGCCACCAAGCGAGGGACACCAAGGAAGGGCCGCCCCGCACCGAGGGTGTCGTCCCCCTCCCGCGAAGCGAGAGAGGGGGAAGGCGCAAAGCGCCTCAGGGGGTGTGTTGCGTAGCCTCGCTCAGCCAGCGCTGGGCCAGCTTCACCCAGAACGTGGCGCCCTGCGGGATCAGCTGGTCGTTGAAGTCGTAGCTGGGGTTGTGCAGCGTGCAGGGACCGCCGCCGTGGCCGATGGCGCGGTGGTCGCCGTCGCCATTGGCGATGAAGCAGTAGGCGCCGGGCTTTTCCAGCAGCATGAAGGCGAAGTCCTCGGCGCCCATGGACGGCTCCTGAGGCAGCACGTTGGCCTCGCCCACGACCTCGGCCATGACGCGGCGTGCGAACTCGGCCTCGGGGGCGGAGTTGATGGTGGGCGGGTAGTTGCGCACGAACTCGAACTCGCAGCGCGTGTCATGCGCCGCGCAGATGCTCTCGGCCAGGGTCTTCATGCGCCGCTCGATCAGGTCCAGCACCTCCAGCGTGAAGGTGCGCACCGTGCCCTGCAGCTCCACGCTGTCGGGCACCACGTTCGTGGCCTCGCCCGCATGGACCATGGTCACCGAGACCACGCCCGCCTCGATGGGCTTGACGTTGCGGCTGACGATGGTCTGCAGGCCCAGGATGAGCTGGGCCGCCACGGGCAGCGGGTCGATCACCATGTGCGGCATGGCCGCGTGGCCGCCCTTGCCGCGCACGACGATGCGGAACTCGTTGCTCGACGCCATGGCCGGGCCTGGGCCCACGGCCATGGTGCCGGCCTTCATGCCCGGCCAGTTGTGCATGCCGAACACGGCCTGCATGGGGAACTGGGTGAACAGGCCGTCCTCGACCATCTCGCGCGCCCCGCCGCCGCCCTCTTCGGCCGGCTGGAAGATCAGGTGCACCGTGCCCTCGAAGCTGTCGCGGTGCGCGGCCAGGTACTGCGCGGCGGCCAGCAGCATGGCCACGTGGCCGTCATGCCCGCAGGCATGCATTTTTCCGGCATGGCGGCTGGCGTGCTCGAAGGTGTTGAACTCCTGCATGGGCAGG
>NZ_JTKZ01000124.1:0-712 GCF_000799035.1 Delftia sp. ZNC0008 | reverse complement strand
CAGCGGCCGTTGACGGCGGGCGCTTGCGCATCCGCGCCCAAAGCAGTCCAAGGCTGCTGCCAGGCATCGCCCAGTTCGCCGGGCGCCGCCTGGTAGCGCGCCGAGGGCAGCAGCACCTGGGCCGCCACCTCGCCAGCCGAGACACGCTGCGCCACGGGCAGCAAGGCGATGTCGGCCGCCGTGCCGCCCACGGGCACATGCGCCACCACGGTGTGGCTGGTGCCCAGGTCGATGCCCACGATGTGGGCGGCGTCGGGAGCGAAGGGGGTGGCGGAGGCGGGGGCGGCAGTATCAGGCATATCGGCAGTCATACAGGGCACGGTGCGCGGCCCGGACCGGGCCTGCCGCCGGGGCGGGCTACGCTACATCGGCCCGCACGTCGAACTCCACCTTCCAGCGTTCGTCACCACCCACGGGCACGGCGTTGAGTTCCAGCGTGCCGATGTCGGTCACGCGCGCATGCAGGGTGACGGGCACGATCTCGCCGGGCGCACGGCCTTCGGCGGGCAGATGGGCCTCGATTTCCTGCAGCTCGACCAGTTCCTCGGGTCCCCAGAAGTCCAGCACGGTGCCGACCTGGTCGGCGCGGCGCACGGAGGAGCCGAAAAAGCGCAGGCGCACGGGCTCGCCCACGACCAGGCCGAATTCCTGCGTGTCCAGCGCCACCTCGGTGCCCTCTTCCATGCCGAAGGGCGCCAGGCACAGGGCCGAG
>NZ_JTKZ01000272.1:0-1618 GCF_000799035.1 Delftia sp. ZNC0008 | reverse complement strand
CCTGGACACGGCCCTGGCCATGGAGTGCGGCGTGCGCACGCTGACCGAAGCCATGCCGCTGGACACCCTGGTCGAAGACCTGGGCGAGGGCCAGGCCGTGCCCCGCCAGGGAGGCGCATTGGCCCGGGCGCTTGACGGACTGTGGGCGCGCTGCCTGCAGCAGCCCTGAGGGCGGGAAGGACTGCACGGCGCCTGTTGCACGCCGCACGTCGCCGGTTGCACCGCGCCCGTTGCACCACGCCGGTTGCACCACGCCTCAGAATCTCGGCAGGTCCGGGTGGGAGATCTGGCCGCCGCGCACCAGCATCTTTCCGTATTCGGCACAGCGGTTGAGCGTGGGAATCACCTTGCCGGGGTTGAGCAGGGCCTGCGGGTCGAAGGCGGCCTTGAGTGCGAACATCTGGTCGTTCTCGGCCGTGGTGAACTGGGTGCACATGGAGTTGAGCTTTTCCACGCCCACGCCATGCTCGCCCGTGACCGTGCCGCCCATGGCCACGCTGGTCTCCAGGATGTCGGCGCCGAACAGCTCGCAGCGGTGCAGCTCGTCGGGGTCGTTGGCATCGAACAGGATCAGCGGGTGCAGGTTGCCGTCGCCCGCGTGGAAGACGTTGGCGCAGCGCAGGCCGTATTTCTTTTCCATCTCCTGGATGGCCAGCAGGATGTCGGCCAGGCGCTTGCGCGGGATGGTGGAGTCCATGCACATGTAGTCGGGGCTGATGCGCCCGCTGGCGGGAAAGGCGTTCTTGCGCCCGCTCCAGAAGCGCAGGCGCTCGGCCTCGCTTTCACTCACCGTGATGGCCGTGGCCCCGGCGCCGCGCAGCACCTCGCTCATGTGGGCGATCTCTTCCTCGACTTCCTCGGGCGTGCCGTCGCTCTCGCACAGCAGGATGGCCTCGGCCGTGAGGTCGTAGCCGGCCTTGACGAAGTCCTCGACGGCGGCCGTCATGGGCTTGTCCATCATCTCCAGCCCGGCCGGGATGATGCCGGCCGCGATCACGGCGGCCACGGCGTCGCCGGCCTTGCGCACGTCGTCGAAGCTGGCCATGATGCAGCGCGCCAGCTGGGGCTTGGGGATCAGGCGCACGGTGACTTCGGTGGTCACGGCCAGCATGCCTTCGCTGCCGACCAGGATGGCCAGCAGGTCGAAGCCCGGCGTGTCCAGTGCCGTGGAGCCGAACTCCACCGGCTCGCCCTCCACCGTGAAGCCGCGCACCTTCAGCACGTTGTGTACGGTCAGCCCGTACTTGAGGCAGTGCACGCCGCCCGAGTTCTCGGCCACGTTGCCACCGATGGTGCAGGCGATCTGGCTGCTGGGATCGGGCGCGTAGTACAGGCCCAGGGGCGCGGCGGCCTCGCTGATGGCCAGGTTGCGCACGCCGCACTGCACCACGGCCGTGCGGCTGGCGGCATCGACCTGGAGGATCTTGTTGAACTTGGCCAGCGACAGCGTCACGCCCATGGGATGGGGCAGGGCGCCGCCCGACAGCCCGGTGCCTGCGCCGCGTGCGATCACGGGCACCTGGATGGCGTGGCAGGCGCGCAGCACGGCCTGGACCTGGGCCTCGGTCTCGGGCAGGCAGACCACCAGGGGGCGCTGGCGGTAGGCAGTGAGTCCGTC
>NZ_JTKZ01000283.1:0-537 GCF_000799035.1 Delftia sp. ZNC0008 | reverse complement strand
GGCGCCGCTGGTGGCGGCCTGGTACGTGGAATGCGTCAGCGAGGCCTACGTGCTGAAGGACTCGCATGGTGTCGGCGCGCTGCTGGCCAAGGCCGAGAGCTACCGCACGCAGTGGGCACGTGGCCAGGCGATGACCGGCACGGCGGCCCAGGCGGCCGACAAGACGAGCGCCAACTTCGACGCCATCGAGGAGGCCAAGCGGCTGCTGCGCCAGCGTGGCGGCCGGGGCAACGGCGAGGGCGGCAATGCGTGACCATGTCGACGCCGACTGGCTGCTGGAAGAGCTGGGCGCCACGATGGAGCTGAGCGGCCAGCAGGTCCGGCCTGCTGCACTGCTGCTGCTGGCGGAAGATCTGGCCCACATCGACAAGCCTGTGCTGCGCCTGGCCCTTGCCCGCATCCGCGCCGAGCATCGCGGCCCGATCCTCACCGGCACCGTGCTGCAGTACGTGGACCACGCCATGGGCCGGTTGCTGCCGGCCGAGGCCTACGCCCTGGCGCTGACCAGCGCAGACCAGCAGGCCACTGTGGTGTGGA
>NZ_JTKZ01000798.1:0-752 GCF_000799035.1 Delftia sp. ZNC0008 | reverse complement strand
CCTGCGCCTGCCCGTGCTGCGGCCCGTGCCCAACCCCGGCGGACACGAAGCCATCCGCACCGAGGTACGCCGCCTGCGCCAGCTCGCGCAGCGCGGCCTGCGCGTGCCTGCCGTGCTGGCCGAGTGCGAGGACGGCTTTGCCATGCGCCACCTGGGCAGCCCCGGCGTGGAGGCGCCCTCGCTGGGCAATGCCATGGAAGCCGCCCTGCCCCGGGGGGATGGCAGCACGCTGGCGCTGTGGCTGCAGGGCCTGCAGACCCTGCAGCAGGTGCATGGCAGCGGCGACTGCCTGAGCCAGGCCTTTGCGCGCAACATGGTCTGCTGTGCCGATGGCGTGATCGGCTTCATCGACTTCGAGGACGACCCTGCCGCCCACCTGCCCCTGGCGCTGTGCCGCGTGCGCGATGCCCTGTGCTACGCCCACTCCACGGCCTGGATACTGGAGCAGGCCGGCGCCATGCCGGCCGCGCGCACGGCCTGGCGGGACTTCGTGCAGTCCATGGAGCCCGAGACCCGCGCCCTGATGGCGCGCACCGTGAAACAGCTGGCCTGGGTGCGCCGCCTGCCTGAGAGCCGCCGCCTGGGCCGCGACATGCAGCGCGTGCGCATGGCCTACACGCTGGTGACGCCGTAGCGGCAGCGGGCTGCACGCCTCAACCCGGCCTCAACCGGGCTTCAGCCGGGCCTCACCGGGCAGATGGCCCAGCGAGGCGCTGACGCGCGCCGCTTCGGCGCGCAGGGCCCGGGCCACA
>NZ_JTKZ01000677.1:0-1652 GCF_000799035.1 Delftia sp. ZNC0008 | reverse complement strand
GCCGCGCATGCCGCCTTCCCCGCCTGGCGCAAGACGCCCGCCAAACAGCGCGCCGCCATCATCAAGCGCTGGAACGATCTGGTGCTGGCCCACCAGGACGACCTGGGCCGCCTCATCAGCCGCGAGCAGGGCAAGCCCCTGGCCGAGGGCAAGGGCGAGGTCGCCTACGCGGCCAGCTACATCGAATGGTTTGCCGAAGAGGCCACGCGCATGAACGGCGAGATCATTCCCGCGCCCGTGCCGGGCCGGCGCATGTTTGCGCTGCGCGAGCCCGTGGGCGTGGTGGCCGCCATCACGCCCTGGAACTTTCCGGCCGCCATGATCGCCCGCAAGATCGCGCCCGCGCTGGCCGCCGGCTGCACCGTGGTCTGCAAGCCCGCGGAAGACACGCCGCTGACCTCGCTGGCCCTGGTGCTGCTGGCCCAGGAGGCGGGCGTGCCGGCCGGCGTGCTCAACATCGTCACGGCCTCGCGCGAGAAGACGCCCGAGGTGGTGGATGTCTGGCTGGACGACGCGCGCGTGCGCAAGATCACCTTCACGGGCTCCACGCCCGTGGGCAAGCACCTGGCGCGGCGCAGCGCCGACACGCTCAAGAAGCTCTCGCTGGAGCTGGGCGGCAATGCGCCCTTCATCGTCTTCGAGGACGCCGACATCGAGGCCGCCGTCGACGGCTTCATGGCCGCCAAGTTCCGCAATGGCGGCCAGACCTGCGTGTGCCCCAACCGCGTCTTCGTGCACCGCAGCGTGCACGACGCGTTTGCACAGAAGCTGGCCGCGCGCGTGGCCGCGCTGCACGTGGGCCCGGCCAGCGACCCGGCCTCGCAGATCGGCCCCATGATCAATGCGCGCGCCGTGGAAAAGATCGAACGCCATGTGCGGGACGCCGTGGCGCGCGGCGCCAGGGTGCTCACGGGCGGCAGGCGCCTGGATGCCCTGGGCGCCAACTACTACGCGCCCACCGTGCTCACGGGCGCCGATGCCTCCATGGCCTGCGCCTGTGAGGAAACCTTCGGCCCCGTGGCGCCGCTCACCGTCTTCGACAGCGAGGACGAGGTCATCGCCGCCGCCAACGACACGCCCTTCGGCCTGGCCGCCTACTTCTACAGCAACGACGCACGCCGCATCTGGCGCATGGCCGATGCATTGGAGACCGGCATCGTCGGCATCAACGAAGGCGCACTGGCCGCCGAGGCAGCGCCCTTCGGCGGCGTCAAGGAATCGGGCTACGGCCGCGAGGGCTCTACCCACGGCCTGGACGACTACCTGCACACCAAATACGTCTGTCAGGGCCTGCTGGACTGAATCTTTCCCTCAACGAAATCACCGGACACCATGCCAGCTCATAACCCCTTCAAGACCGCCCTGGCCGCAGGCCAGCCCCGCATCGGCCTGTGGCTGTCCATGGCCGACCCCTACCTGGCCGAGGCGGCCGCCACCTGCGGCTACGACTGGCTGCTGATCGACGGCGAGCACGCGCCCAACGACGTGCGCAGCACCCTGGCTGCGCTGCAGGCCGTGGCCCCGCACCCGGCCCAGGCCGTGGTGCGCGTGGTCGAAGGCAGCACGGCCCTGATCAAGCAGATGCTGGACATAGGCGCCACCACCTTGCTCGTGCCCATGGTGGACACGGCCGAACAGGCGCGCGCCGTGGT
>NZ_JTKZ01000155.1:0-3680 GCF_000799035.1 Delftia sp. ZNC0008 | reverse complement strand
CCGCGTCGCCATGGGCAGCCGCGCGCCGCCGGGCAGCTCCAACCCGGTGTCCACGGCCTGCGCGGGCACCAGGTTCATGGGCGGATCGCTGAAGGCCCGCGCCACACGCAGCGAATTGGGTCGGTGGAACACCTCCGCCGTGGGGCCGTACTGCAGCAGCTCCCCCTCGTGCAGCACGGCCGTGTGGCCGCCCAGCAGCAGGGCCTCGCCGGGCTCGGTGGTGGCGTAGACCACGGTGGAGCTGCCGGTGGCGAACAGCTGGGTCAGCTCCTCGCGCAGTTCCTCGCGCAGCTTGTAGTCGAGGTTGACCAGCGGCTCGTCCAGCAGCATCAGCGGAGCGCCCTTGGCCAGCGCCCTCGCCAGGGCCACGCGCTGCTGCTGGCCACCCGACAGCTCGGCCGGATAGCGGTCCAGGAACATCTCTATGTGCAGCCGCTCGGCCAGGGCGCGCACGCGCTGCGCCACGTCGCGATCGCCGCGCAGCTTCAGCGGCGAGGCGATGTTGTCCGCCACCGTGAGCGAGGGATAGTTGATGAACTGCTGGTAGACCATGGCCACATTGCGCTCGCGCACGGGCATGCCGGTCACATCGACGCCATCGACGCGCACCCGGCCTTCGGTGGGCACGTCCAGACCGGCCATGATGCGCATCAGGCTGGTCTTGCCGGCCTGCGTGGCGCCCAGCAGCACGGTCACCGCGCGGCTTTCCAGTTCCAGGTGCATGGGGTGCAGCCAGGTCTGGCCGCCCACACGCTTGCTGATTCTCTCCAACACCAGTTCCACGACTGCCCTCTTTTGACGAGGCCGCCACCGGGGCAGCATTTGAACAAGGAGAAAGGCGGGCCTCCAAAGCGCGTTTGAAGGCCCGAACGTCTTCATTTTTGTTCTTTCCGGATCGCAGCCCATCAACACATACCCTAGGTGCTGTTCCTTTTTCTTCGTTTTAAAGTTCCCCAGCCCACGGCTGGCCGCGTCAAATGCGCTATAAACCCGTCGCCCGGCCCGATTGACTGCCCGACCATCCACCCGCCCCCCCGATCGCCCCTCCGATGGATTTGCCGTGAACACCAACCCCCGCCAACTACAGCTGCTGGACGAAGTCCGCAGCCGCCAGTCCACCACGGTGGAGCAGCTGGCCGAGATCCTGGGCGTGACGCTTCAGACCGTGCGCCGCGACATTCAGAAGCTGGCAGATGCCGGGCTGATGGTGCGCTTTCACGGCGGCGTGCGCGTGCCCAGCGCCACGGTCGAGAACCTGGGCCACCCCCAGCGCCAGGTGCTGCATGCCGAAGGCAAGTCGCGCATTGCGCGCGCCGTGGCCGAGGCCATTCCCAACGGCTGCTCGCTGATCCTGAACATCGGCACCACCACCGAGGCCGTGGCCCAGGCCCTGCTCAAGCACCGGGGCCTGCGCGTGATCACCAACAACCTCAACGTGGCGGCCATCCTCAGCTCCAACGCCGACTGCGAAGTCATCGTGGCCGGCGGCGTGGTGCGCACGCGCGACCGGGGCATCGTGGGCGAGGCCGCCGTGGATTTCATACGCCAGTTCAAGGTGGACATCGCCCTGATCGGCATCTCGGCCATCGAGCCCGATGGCAGCCTGCGCGACTTCGACATGCGCGAGGTCAAGGTGGCCCAGACCATCATTGCCCAGTCGCGCGAGGTCTGGCTGGCCGCCGACCACAGCAAGTTCCACCGCCAGGCCATGGTGGAGCTGGCCCGCCTGGACCAGATCGACCGCCTGTTCACCGATACCGCGCCCCCTGCGCCCTTCGACGCACTGCTTCGCGAAGCCGAGGTGCAATGCGTGGTGGCGCAATAAGTTTTCCGCAGCCGCTGCGCCACCGCCCGCACAGGACACGCGCACCGGCCCTGCTTTTCCTGGATACCGCACCATGACCTATCTGCTTGCCCTGGACCAGGGCACCTCCAGTTCGCGCAGCATCGTCTTCGACACCCAGGGCCGCATCGTGGCCTCTGCCCAGCTGGAGCTGCCGCAGATCTATCCCCGCCCCGGCTGGGTGGAGCACGATCCGCGCGAGATCTGGCGCACCCAGCTGGCCACGGCGCGCGAGGCCCTGGCCAAGGCCGGGCTGGCGGCGGCCGACATCCGCGCCCTGGGCATCACCAACCAGCGCGAGACCACCGTGGTCTGGAACCGCGCCACGGGCCAGCCCATACACCACGCCATCGTCTGGCAGGACCGCCGCGCCGAGCCGCTGTGCGCCCAGTTGCGCGAGGCCGGCCATGCCGACACCATCCAGCGCAAGACCGGCCTGCTGATCGACGCCTATTTCTCGGGCACCAAGCTGCGCTGGATCCTGGACAACGTCAATGGCGCACGCGCCGCCGCCGAGCGCGGCGAACTGGCCTTCGGCACCGTGGACAGCTGGCTGATCTGGCAGCTCACGGGCGGACGCCGCCATGTGACCGATGTCTCCAACGCCAGCCGCACCATGCTGTTCAACGTCCACACCAACCAGTGGGACGACGATCTGCTGGCGCTGCTGGAGATTCCGCGCGCGCTGATGCCCGAGGTGCTGCCTTCCGCCGCCGATTTCGGCCGCACGGCAGCCGAGGTGCTGGGCGGCGAGATCGCCATCGGCGGCGTGGCCGGCGACCAGCAAAGCGCCCTCTTCGGCCAGGCCTGCTTTTCGGCCGGCATGGCCAAGAACACCTATGGCACGGGCTGCTTCATGCTCATGCACACAGGCGGCGTGTTCCAGACCTCTGCCAACGGCCTGCTGACCACCGCTGCGGCACAGCCCACCGCTGCGCCGGCCTATGCGCTGGAAGGCAGCGTCTTCGTGGGCGGCGCCGTGGTCCAGTGGCTGCGCGACGGGCTGCGCGCCATCGAGCACAGCGGCCAGGTGCAGCAACTGGCCGAGAGCGTGCCCGACTCGGGCGGCGTGATGATGGTGCCGGCCTTCACGGGACTGGGCGCCCCCTACTGGAAGCCCGATGCGCGCGGCACCATCACGGGCCTGACGCGCGGCACCACCATCGCCCACATCGCGCGGGCCGCGCTGGAATCCATCGCCTTCCAGAGCGCCGCCCTGCTGCTGGCCATGAGCCGCGACGCGGTGGCCAGCGGCGGCGCGCCGGTGAGCGAACTGCGCGTGGACGGCGGCGCCTGCGTCAACAACCTGCTCATGCAGTTCCAGGCCGACCTGCTGGGCATTCCCGTCGTGCGCCCGGCCTGCGTGGAGACCACGGCCCTGGGCGCGGCCTACCTGGCGGGCCTGTCCTCGGGCATCTACCAGAGCACCGAGGAACTGTCGGCGCTGTGGAAGGCCGAGCGCCGCTTCGTGCCTACGCTGGACAAGCACCGCGCCGACGAGCTGATGGCACGCTGGGAGCATGCGGTGGCCCAGACCGCGCTGGCGGCCTGAGGCTGACTGTCTTGCGCCGGCTTGCCAGCCTGGTTGCTTTCGGCCTGTGGCTGGCAGGCTGTGCCGCGCCACCGCAGGCGCTGCTGGTCCCGCAGCCCACCGCCTGCGCACGCCTGCAATGGCTGGGCAGCACCACCCTTGCGCGGGACGAGCCCATCGACGGCGCCATCACAGGCGGCATCTCGGGCCTGGACTACGACGCGCAGCGCGGCGACTACGTGGCCATCAGCGATGACCGCTCGGCCCGCGGCCCCGCGCGCTGGATGCGCCTGCGCATGGACGCGG
>NZ_JTKZ01000937.1:0-3318 GCF_000799035.1 Delftia sp. ZNC0008 | reverse complement strand
CCGCGTATGAGCTGGTTGCCGCGCCCCATGTCGGGCCGCGTCTCCAGGCTGTCGAGGTCAATCGCCCAGGCCTGCTGGGCCGACAGCTGCGTACCGGCGCTGCCCGAGATGTTGCTGTAGTTGTAGGGATTGACGGGCCGCGCGTTCACCGCTGCCGTGCCCGTCCAGTGCCAGCCGCGCGGTGCGCTCGGGAACAGCTCGGGCGACAGGCCTTGCGGCCGGATGTCGCGTGAGATCAGCCGGCGCATCTCGTTGACGCGCGGCAGGCGCCAGCGCACGCCGTCCTGCTTGGCCCGCTCGGCGGCCAGGGCCTGCGCCTGCTTGTGCGTGAACAGCTCCGGCAGGCCCGTGCAGGTCTTGCCATTCCAGTGCATGCCTTCCACGCAGCGCGGCCACAGCAGGCGGGCGCGGCGGTCGATCACGTCGCGGCCGTCTTCGGACACTTCCAGCATGGCAGTGGCGCCGGTCTTGGCGTCACCGCGGGCCTGCGGCGGCGCCGCATGGGCCGGGTCCTGCATGCACGTGCCCAGCAGCAGGGCGGCGAGCAGGGGCCTTGGCAATGCGTTGAGGGTCGGCAGGAAGAGGGGCGTGGATGAGTGCATGGGGTGTCTATGCTGCTGTGGTGGCAATCTCGTATCCGAGCGTAACAGGGTTGCAGCCCCGCAAACTTGTGCCACGGCAAGCCGCCAGCGCCGCACGCGCCGGCCTGCCTGCCCAGGAAATGTGAGCACCGCCCTGCAGCCCGCAGCGCTTGCCGCCACAATGGCGCGTCTATGTCTGCGTCTATGCCTTCTCCCTCTTCTTCTCCCGCTTCCCCTGATTCCCACACGCTGCGCCTGGTGCTGATCCTGGGCCTGCTCTCGGCCATCGGCCCGTTTGCCATCGACATGTACCTGCCCGCGCTGCCCCAGATCGGCAGCAGCCTGGGCGCCCAGGTGGGCGCGGTGCAGGCCAGCCTGACGGCCTTCTTCCTCTCGCTGGGCGTGGGCCAGCTGCTGTACGGGCCGGTCTCGGACATGGTGGGGCGCAAGCCGCCGCTGTACTTCGGCCTGGCCGTGTTCGCGCTGGCCAGCGTGGGCTGCGCCATGGCCACCAGCATCGAGACGCTGGTGGTGCTGCGCTTCATCCAGGGCCTGGGCGCGGCGGCCGGCATGGCCGTGCCGCGCGCCGTGGTGCGCGACCTGCACACCGGCCATGCGGCGGCCCGCATGATGTCGCTGCTGATGCTGGTGTTCAGCGTCTCTCCCATCCTGGCGCCGCTGGCCGGCAGCGGCGTGATCGCCGTCAGCAGCTGGCGCGGCGTGTTCTGGGCCGTGGCCGTGGCGGCCGTGATCGGCCTGGCGGCCGTGTTCATGGGCCTGAAGGAAACGCGCGGGGCCGCCGCGCGTCTGGACAGCAGCGTGGCCGGCGCACTGCGCGCCTACGGCGTGCTGCTGCGCGACTGGCATTACCTGGGCCTGGTCTTCATCGGCGGCTGCGCCATGGCGGGCTTTTTCGTCTACCTGGCTGGCTCTCCCTTTGTGCTGATCAACTACTACGGGCTCAGCTCCACCCAGTACAGCTTGGCCTTCGGGCTCAACGCCATCGCCTTCATCGGCGCGGCGCAGTTCACGGGCTGGCTGGGCCAGCGTTTCGGCCTGGTGCGCGTGGTCAAGGTGGCGGCCACCGGCTCGGGCCTGGTGATGCTGTCGCTGCTGTCGTACTACCTGCTGGGCGGTGAGCGGCTGGCCGTGCTGATCGGCCTGTACTTCGTGGCCAGCGCGCTGATGGGGCTGGTGATTCCGACGACCTCGGTGCTGGCGCTGGAGGAGCACGGCGCCATTGCCGGCACGGCCTCGGCGCTGCTGGGCACTCTGCAGATGCTGTCGGGCGCTGCGGCCATGCAGATCGTGGGCCTGTTCTCCACGGGCAAGCCCCTGCCCATGGTGGTGGGCATGGCCACGGGCGCGCTGATCGGCGTGGCCCTGGCCTGGATCACGCTGGGCGGTGCGCGTGCCCATCGCGTGGGCACAAAGGGCCATTCATGAACCTGGCATCCGCGGCAGAGGCTGCGCCTGTCCACGATGGCCTTCCGTCAGGCCCTCGCGGCCAGGCGATGCTGGTCATCATCCTGGGGCTGACGCTGTCGGTGCTGGACAGCACCCTGGTCAATCTGGCACTGCCGGCCATGGCGCGCGAGCTGCAGGCCAGCTCTGCCCATACGCTGTGGGTGGTCAATTCCTACCAGCTTGCCAGCCTGGTGCTGCTGCTGCCGCTGGCGGCCCTGGGCGAACGCCTGGGCTACCGACGTGTGTACCTGGTGGGCATGCTGGTGTTTTCCGTGGCCTCGCTGGCGGCCATGCTGGCCACGTCGCTGCCCACGCTGGTGGCAGCGCGTGCGCTGCAGGGCCTGGGCGCTGCGGGCGTGATGAGCGTCAACGCCGCCCTGGTGCGGCTGATCTATCCGCGTGCCTTGCTGGGCCGGGGCATGGCCGTCAATTCGCTGGTGGTGGCCACGGCATCCATGGCCGGGCCTTCGGTGGCGGCGGCCATTTTGTCGGTGGCCAGCTGGCCCTGGCTGTTTGCGGCCAACCTGCCGCTGGGCTTGTTCACGCTGTGGCTGGGACGCCGGGCGCTGCCGGCCAATGCGGTGCCGGCACACGCGGGCGCGCGGCTGTCGCCGCTGGATGTGCTGCTCAACATCCTCATGTTCAGCCTGATCTTCCTGGGCGGCGAGCAGCTGGGCATGCGCGCCGGCGGTGCCCAGTCGTCCCTGCCTTCGGGCTGGTGGCTGCTGGGCGCGGGCCTGCTGGTGGGGCTGTGGTATGTGCGCCGCCAGTGGCGCCTGCCTGCGCCGCTGCTGCCGGTGGACCTGCTGCGCATTCCGGTGTTCGCGCTGTCCATGTGCGGATCGGTGAGCGCCTTTTGCGCGCAGATGCTGGCCTACCTGGCCCTGCCTTTCCTGCTGCTGGAGTCGCACGGCATGTCGCCCATCGAGGCCGGGCTGCTGATCACGGCCTGGCCGCTGGCCACGGTGATGACGGCGCCCATTGCGGGCCGGCTCATCGGCCGCTATGCGGACGGGCTGCTGGGCGGCATCGGCATGGCCATGTTCGCCTGCGGCCTGTGGGCGCTGGCGGCCATGCCCGATGCGCCCTCGACCCTGGACATGGTCTGGCGCATGCTGCTGGCGGGCAGCGGCTTTGCGCTGTACCAGTCGCCCAACAACCACACCATCGTGACCTCGGCGCCGCTGGCACGCAGCGGCGCGGCCGGCGGCATGCTGAGCTCGGCGCGGCTCACGGGGCAGACGCTGGGGGCCGTGGTGCTGGCACGCGG
>NZ_JTKZ01000319.1:0-6540 GCF_000799035.1 Delftia sp. ZNC0008 | reverse complement strand
GGGGGGGTGGAGGAAAGCTGTGCTGTGGCTGATGGGCATGGCGTGGCGCGGCTTCGCGGGCAGGCAGGGTCAGCTGTCAGCCAGCCCCTGGCACAACTGCGCAAGGCTGGCCACCGTGACGTGGGGCGTGGACCCCTCGTGAGGCCATGCTACGCCCGTGCGGTTGAGCCAGACTGCGTGCATACCCGCATCCATGGCGCCCAGCGCATCGAGCCGCGCGTCGTCGCCAATGTGCAGCACCTCGTCAGGCGCCACGCCAGCCGCCGCCGCTGCCGCGTGGAAAAAGCGCACATCGGGCTTGGCCATGCCGGCCTTGCTGGCGCTCAGCGCGGCATGGAAATGCTCGCCGATGCCCACCACATGCACGCTGGCGTTGCCATTGCTCAAGGCCACCACGGGCCAGCGCGCGGCCAGGAACTGCAGGGCGGGCAGCGCGTCCTCGTACAGGTCCACGCGCTGGCGCTCGGCAAAGAAAAGATCGAAGGCCGGCTCGGCCAGCGCGCCGTCGTCGCCATTGCGCTGCAGCGCTAGGCGGATGGACTCGCGGCGCAGGCCGCTCAGGTCATGGGCCAGGTCGGGACGATCGCGCTCGATCTGCACGCGGATGGCGCGCACGGCGGCCACGTCGCGCAGCGCCGCGGCCGTGGCCGGCGCATGGGTGTGCAGCCAGTCCAGCAGCACCTGTTCGGCACGCGAGATGGCCGGCCACACAGGCCACAGCGTGTCATCCAGATCGATGGATATGGCGCGGATGCGGCCGCTGCGGCGCAACTGCTGCAAGGCGGTCAGTGCAGGGGCAAATGAGGATTCGGCGAGGGGAGCGGTGGTGGCTTGGGACATGGTCCGAGCATAGCGAAGGCAGCCGCTGCAGGCTGCCGCCGGGTCATCGGGCTCGCATGGCAGGCCGCCGCGTCCTGCCACAATCGGGGCCATGCCATCCCGCTTTGCGCCAGAACCCCCATTCCGCCACGACCAACCCCAGCGCACCGCCGTGCTGCTGTGCAACCTTGGAACGCCCGACGCGCCCACGGCCCCGGCCGTGCGCCGCTACCTGGCGCAATTCCTGGGCGACGACCGCGTGGTCGAGATCCCCAGGATTGCCTGGCTGCCCATCCTGCACGGCATCATCCTGCGCACGCGGCCGGCCAAGTCGGCGGCCAAGTACGCCACCGTCTGGCATGAGAAGGACGGCTCCCCCCTGCAGCACTGGAGCGCGCGCCAGGCCCTGCTGCTGCGCGGCTGGCTGGGCGAGGCCGGGCACAACGTGCTGGTGCGCCATGCCATGCGCTACGGCAACCCGTCCATCCCCAGCGTGCTCGATGCCCTCAAGGCCGAAGGCGCCACGCGCATCCTCATCCTGCCGCTGTACCCGCAGTACTCGGGCACGACCACGGCCAGCGTGTTCGACGCGGTCTACGACTGGGGCCGCACCCAGCGCCACATCCCCGAGCTGCGCTTCGTCAACCGCTACCACGACGACGCTTCCTACATCGACGCGCTGGCCCAGCGCATCGAGGCCCATTGGCGCGGCAACGGCCGTGGCGAAAAGCTGGTCATGAGCTTTCACGGCGTGCCCGAGCGCACGCTGCACCTGGGCGACCCCTACCACTGCGAATCGCGCAAGACCGCACGCCTGCTGGCCGAGCGCCTGGGCCTGTCGCCCTCGCAATACCTGGTGACCTTCCAGTCGCGCTTTGGCAAGGCCAAATGGCTGGAACCCTATACCGAGCCCTCGCTGATCGAGCTGGCACGCAGCGGCACCAAGCGCGTGGACGTGGTCTGCCCCGGCTTCACCAGCGACTGCCTGGAAACGCTGGAGGAAATCAGCCAGGAAGCGCGCGAGGCCTTCATGCATGCGGGCGGCGAGCAGTTCGAGTACATCGCCTGCCTCAACGACAGCGCACCCTGGATCACGGCGCTGAGCCGCATCGCCCAGCAGCACCTGCAGGGCTGGCCCACGCAGAAGGCGCCGCAGGCCGAACTCGACGCCAGCCTGGAGCGCGCCAAGGCCGTGGGCGCACAGCGCTGAGGCCGTTCTGCATCTTCTGCACCGCGCCTTATAACCCTGCCTCATGAGCAGAATGCATAAGCGTCTTTGTATATAGATGCTGCAAGCGGGACAATTGCACCTCTGTTGCTTGTCCCGCCGGTCTTCCATGGCCGGCCCCAGCCATCATGACCAAGACCTTTTCCCCTGCTCTGCGCCTGGCGGCCCCGCTGCTGGCGCTGGGCCTTGCCTGCACCGCCCTGGGCACGGCCCACGCCGCCGAACCCCTGCTCACGCCCGCAGGCGTGCAGGCCGCCGCCGGCCAGGACGCCGTGCGCATCATCGACATCCGCGATCCCAAGGCCTATGGTGAGCGCCACATTCCCGGTGCGCTCAACGCTCCCTACGGCAAATGGCGCGGCCCCGCCACCAATCCCGGTGAACTGCCGGAGCTGCCCAAGCTCACCGAACTCGTGCAGTCCCTGGGGCTGACGCCGGCCACCCACGCCATCGTGGTCTCCACGGGCGCGGACGCCACCGACTTCGGCGCCGCAGCGCGCGTGTACTGGACGCTCAAGCTGCTGGGCCTCAAGGAGCTGTCCGTGCTCAACGGCGGCATGAAGGCCTGGAACGAGCAAAAGCTCCCGCAGGACAACGAGGCCGTCAAAGTGGCCCGCAGCAGCTACCAGCCCCAGCTCGACACCAGCCTGATCGCCACGCGCGAGGATGTGGGCCAGCATGTCAGGCTCAGCAACGCCGCCCTGGTGGACTCGCGCCCCGACGCCTTCTACCAGGGCAAGACGCGCGCGCCGGCCGCCAAGCTCTCGGGCACCCTGCCCGGCGCGCAGCAGCTGGACTTCAACCAGTGGTTCGTGCCCGGCACCTCCACCTTTGTCGATACCGCAACGGCCAAGCAGATCGCGGCCAAGGTCAAGCGCGAGCAGGGCCAGGACATGGTGGCCTTCTGCAACACCGGCCACTGGGCGGCCACCGACTGGTTCGGCCTGTCCGAAGTCGCGGGCCTGCCGGGCGTCAAGCTGTATGCGGGCTCCATGGTGGACTGGACGCAGCAGGCCGATGCGCCGCCCATGGCCAACCAGCCCGGCCGCGCCGAATCCCTGGCCTACGACGCCAAGCAGTGGTGGGAAAAAAAGTTCAAATAAACACTCCCTGAGGCGCTTACGCGCCTTCCCCCCGTGGCACGGCGCCTCTCTACCCGCTTCGCGGGGAAGGGCGACTGCATGGAGAAAAATGATATGAAACGACTTCCTCTTGCGGCCATCCTGGCCGTTTTCTTTGGCTGGCTGCTGTGGAGCGTCTCGGTGCGCCAGGCCGCGCTGTTCTCCGTGGGACTGGGCCTGGGCGCGGTGCTGGCCGGCAAGCGCTTTGGCTTCACCACCGGCTGGCGCATGCTGATCGAGGACAAGGACGCCAGCGGCGTCTTCGGCCAGTTGCTGCTGCTGGCGCTGGCCGCTGCGCTGGCCATGCCGCTGCTGGGCCACTATCCCGAACTCACGGCTGCCCTGGGCCCGCCCAGCATCAGCCTGCTGGTGGGTGCCTTCGTCTTCGGCCTGTGCATGCAGATCGCGGACGGCTGCGGCAGCGGCACGCTGTACAAGGCCGGCATGGGCATTCCCATGAATGCGGCCATCCTGCCCGTGTTTGCCATCGGCAGCTTCCTGGGCAGCCTGCACCTGGGCTGGTGGCTGGACCTGGGCAACACCCAGCCCGTGGGCCTGGTCACGGCCTGGGGCTGGGCCCCTGCCCTGCTGGCCACGCTGGCTGCGCTGGCCGTGGTCGCGCTGGGCGTGGCCTGGTATGTGCGTGGCGCCAACGTGGCACTCAAGCGCCCCGCCAAGCCGCTGTTCGTGCGCAAGTGGGTGGTGGGCGCCGTGCTGCTGGCCGTGCTGGCCACGCTCAACCTCATCATTGCGGGCCAGCCCTGGGGCGTGGTCTACGGCTTCGGCCTGTGGGCCGCCAAGATCGCCAACGCCACAGGCGCCGTGGACCTGGCCGGCAACTGGTTCTGGAGCCAGCCCGGCAACGCCGCGCGCCTGCACGAGACCGTGCTGCTGGACGTGACCAGCATCACCAACATCGGCATCCTGGGCGGCGCCCTGTGGGTGGCTGCCGCCAAGCCCGTCAATGCCAAGCCGCTCACGGGCACGCAATGGATGGTGGCCCTGGTGGCAGGCCTGGTGCTGGGCTACAGCTCGCGCCTGGCTTTCGGCTGCAATGTGGGCGCCATGCTCTCGGGCATCTCCACGGGCAGCATCCACGGCTGGATCTGGGTGCCGCTGGCCTTTGCCGGCACCATCTTCGGCCTGCGCATCCGCCGCCACTTCAACTTCTGAAAGGACCCGCCATGACACAACAGAACAGCCTGCGCGCGGTCTTCTGGGCCGTGCTGGTCCTCTTCCTCGCCTGGGACCACCTGCACTCGCCACCCGTGGACCTGCGCTTCGAGGCACCGCTGATCGCGGCCGGCTCGGGCAAAGCCACGCAAGGCGGGCACTGCTCGATGCCGGCGGGCAAATAGACCAAGACCAAGACCAAGGCCAAGGTCAGGGGACGCTGGGCGCCGGCCCCTCATCCGCGCCAGCCGTCACGGGCAGCGGCGCGGTTTCCACGTCGAAGCCAGCCGCCTGCCAGGCCTTGAGGCCGCCCACCAGCGGGCGCACGTTGGCGAAGCCCGCGCGCTGCAGCTGGCGCGCCAGCCGCGCGGCCGAGATTTCATTGGGACAGTCGCAATAGACCACCACCCCGTGGGGATGGTCGTGCTGGGGCAGCAGGTGCGCATGCGACTCGCCGCCATCGCGCGGGCGCAGCTCCCAGGACTGTGCACCCGGGATATGGCCCTGGCGGTACTGCGGCAGGGCGCGCACATCGATCACCGTGGGCTGCATGCCCTGGGCATGCAGGCCCGCCAGCTCGCGCACCGACATGCGCGGCATGCGCAATGAACGCACCATGCGGTGGCGCTGCCACCACTTGCGCACGATGAACAGCCCCAGCGCCACGGCCAGCAGCAACAGGCCCCACTGGCCCAGCGCGGTGAGCACGCCCAGCAGGTCTTCCACCGTGGAGCTGAACAGCGAGCCCAGGTACACGGCCGAGCCCACCCAGATCAGCGCACCCAGCCCGTCATACAGCACGAAGCTGCGCAGCGGCGTGCCCATCACGCCGGCCAGCGCGCTGGCGATGGAGGCGAAGCCCGGCACGAACTTGGCCACCAGCAGCGACCTTGCGCCCCAGCGGCCATAGACGGTCTCGGTCTGGCGGATGCAGGCATCGGGCGACAGCGAGATGCGGCAGATGCGTCCCAGCACACGGTGGCCGTAGGCCTTGCCGGCCTGGTACCAGAACAGATCGGCAATCAGCGCCGCGCTCACGGCCACGGCCACCAGCCACAGCAGGCGCACCCAGTCGGCGCCTTCCAGCGCACCGGTCACGACCAGCACCGGGTAGGCCGGAATCGGCGCGCCCAATTGCTCGACGAACACATTGAGAAAGACGATGCCGAAGCCGTACTCGCGGATCAGCTCCACCAGAAAACCCATGTCAGGCCTCTCTTGCCCAGACGGTGCCCGCACCCGAAAAAGAAGGCGAGGCTGCACCCGTCGCAAATGCTAGCGCGGCTGCAACATCCGCGCCCGGCCCGGGTTGATGCTCAGCCGCGCTGCAGATGCTCCAGCACCCATTGCCAGTGCGCGGGCACGTTCAGCGCCGGCGCATGGCCGCAGCCGGGCACCTCCTGCCAGTGCAGCAGGCCGCGCGCGCCGGGGCCGCGCGTGGTCATTTCCCTGGCCACCTCGGGCAGCACCAGGTCCGAGTCCACACCCCGCAGCAGCAGCACGGGGATCTCCAGCGCGTCGTAGTGCGGCCAGATGCCGTAGTCGTCGTCATGGGCAGTGAACTGCTCGATCATGGCCGGGTCGTAGTGCGGCGTGACGCGCCCATCGGGCAGGCGGCGCACGCTGGTTTCGGTGAGCTTGCGCCACTCGGAGTCGCCGAGCCAGCCATAGGGCCGGTAGGCCTGGCGAAAGAACGCCTCCAGCTCGCCCACGGTGTCGAAGGCCGGCGGCTCACCCGCATAGGCCTTGATGCGCGCCAGCGCTGACTCGGCCAGTTGCGGCGCATTGTCGTTGAGCACCAGCGTCGCAATGCGTGCGCGCAGCGAAGGCTCGAACAGGCCCGAGGCGCAGACCGTGCCGATGGCCCCGCCCATGGACGTGCCCACCCAATGCGCGCGCTCCAGCCCCAGCGCATCGAACAGCCCGCGCGCAATGCGGGCGTAGAAGCCCAGCCGGTATTCCTCGCGCGGCGCGCGGCTCCACTGGCTCAGTCCCCGGCCCAGCGTGTCGGGGCAGACCACGCGCCAGCCCTGCCCCGCCAGGAACTGCGCCAGCGCATCCATGTCGCGCCCCGTGCGTGCCAGCCCGTGCCAGGCGACGACGGTGCCCGCTGGCGCCACATCGGGCGCAGGCTGCCAGTCCATGTAGTGGATCTCATAGCCCGAGCAGTGCGCGTAGCGGGAATCCGGCACGGCAACA